>NZ_MJXQ01000018.1:0-904 GCF_001762865.1 Campylobacter sp. BCW_6468 | reverse complement strand
GGCTGATGTTTTAAAAGTTTAAATCTATTTACAAAATCAATAGTTCTTTTACTCAGTGCATCATTTAACCCTACCCTACTAATATCATTATCCAATGTTATTTCTTTACTATCAAAACAAGTATTTATAAGAGAAATACAATATTTAGGTTCTATTTTAACTATTTTATTTTGTTCAAAACGAGCTTGTATAGCTCTTGCATAGGTAGAATTTTGATTATTATGTTTATCACCTAGTTTTTGGGTATCACCATTTTCATGTTTTTTGTCATTTTCTTTTTTTACATAATCAATCCAATGTAGCATCGCATAACTTGCATCAGCTACATTAGCATAGTCTAAGAATTTAGTGATTAAGTCTAATTTAGCTTCTTGTGTTTTAATGTTTTTACTCATTTGTTATTCCAAAAATCTAAATCTCAAATTATCTTTCTAATTTTTTATCTAACATCTTCACAATCTAATATTTCCTCATATTCAAAATGAAACCCAGCACCCTCATCGCCTCTTAAAAATATATTATAATTATAATACAAATATCGTTTAAATTCTTGATACTTAATGTTATTTTTATCATCAATATACCAAGCTTCTATTTCTTTTTCTTTTACTTTTCCTATTCCAAGTTTAATTTCGCGTGATTTAGTTTCTATTTCTTTCCAATTTGAAGGTTGAATTTCCAAATTCAATTTTTCATTATAAAAATATTTTATACCATTATTTTTAATTCTAATATTAGAATTATTCATCATAGCTTGAATAAATTGTTTTTTTAAATCCAAATAATCTTTATTAAACACTATCATTTTATTACTATTATCTTTACACAACTTCTTAAACTCATAATACTGCGGATCCATATATTTATAAGAACATCCTCCTACTAAGAATAATAAAAGATATAC
>NZ_MJXQ01000017.1:0-2207 GCF_001762865.1 Campylobacter sp. BCW_6468 | reverse complement strand
AAAACCAAAGAAGATGCTTTTAATAAAAGTATTCTTTGGATAAAAGAACATTTAGAATTTATGGAATTAGTTTATGGACATATTAAAGCACAAGAAAATGCTTTGATTAAAAATATACTTCCTTTAGAAGAAAAACTTAAAGAAAGAAAATTAGATAAATGGATGGAAAGGGTGAGAAGGTGAGAGAAGAGCTTTTTTTAAAAAATACTCAAGCTTTGTTTGAGGTCGATGAGTTTTTAGCTTGTACACTGAGATCACTTAAATACTTAACTTTTGCACTTATCCAAGATGAAAATGGAATAAATTTTAAAAAAGATGATATTTTTCTTTATGAAAATCCCAATAAAGAGCTTTTAGAAAACCTTACTCTGTTTAAAACCGAATATAACAAATATCCTGTTTTGTTTTTTTATGGCTTTGGAAATGGAATGTTTTATAAAACTTTATGTAAAAACAAACAACATAAACACATTATCATTTTTGAAGACAATCTTGAAATTTTAACTTTAGCTTTTCATTTATTTGATTTTAGCGAAGAATTAAAAAAAGAACAACTAATACTTTTTTATACTCCAAATATTAATACAGCACAACTCACCACACTTTTTACTTATGAAATCATTCAAAAAAGTGTAAAAATTTTTAATCTTTTTATCCATAATGATTTTTATCAACAATTTTATAGCACTCAAATACAAAATATAAATACTCAACTGATAGAAATGATACGATTTATCGTTTTAAACAAAGGTAATGATCCACATGATTCTTTAGTTGGAATCAAACATACCCTAGATAATCTCCCTAAAATGTTAAATCATGGAATTTTTCAAGAATTTCTCAAAGAAAGAAGAGCTAAGGTTAAAAATGCTATTATTGTTTCTACAGGACCATCTCTTACTAAACAACTTCCTTTATTAAAAAAGTATGCTAATAAAGCTACGATTTTTTGTGCTGATAGTGCTTATGTTATTCTTGGAAAATACGGTATAAAGCCTGATTATGTTTGCATGCTAGAGCGTGATGATATAGTTTCTAAATGTTTTGATAATGATTTTGGCGATTTTAACAAAGGCATACTTTTCATACTTGCTTCTGTAGTTCATAAAGAAGTATTAGATTTTTTAGAAAAAGATCAAAGAACTTATATGCTTGTACATCGCCCTTTAAATTTTGCAGCTAGTTTAAAACTTGATGAATATGGATATCTTGGAGTAGGACATAGTGTTTCAAATATGATCTATGAACTAGCCGGAGCTTTAAGATTTGAAAATATCATTTTTATAGGACAGGATTTAGCTTATGGCGAGGATGGAAGTTCACATCCTAAAGAGCATATACATGGAAGTCAAGGTGAAGAAATCAGAGGAGAAAAATATACACTAGCTTATGGAGGAAAAGGCAAAGTAAGAACACAACTTACTTGGAATTTGTTTCGTCAAGCTTTTGAAAAAGATATATTTTGGGCAAAAGAAAAACTCAATATCACCACCTACAACTGCACCGAAGGTGGAGTAAGGATAGAAGGAACCATAGAAAAACCTTTTCTATGGGCTTGTGAGAATTTACTTGATAAAGATTTAAATAAACCTTTTGATTTTCCAAAATTTCTAGATAAAAAACTAGCCAAAGAAAAATTAGAAAAAACAAAAAAATATCTCCAAAAAAGCATTTTAGAATCCAAAGAATTTATAAAAAAAACTCAAATTCAGCTTCAAAAGCTTAGATACACTTTAGAAAAAAATGACAAGAATTTTCAAACTCTTGAAAAAATCAAAAATGATCTTTTAAATCTTTTTAAAGAATTTAAAAAACTCAAGCTTTTTAATGAACTTTGTCAAGCTATTTATTTTCATAACGAATGCGAAATTTTAAAATTTGAAGTTTTAAACACAAATAAGCAAAAAGAAAATTTAATAGACTTTTTGAAAATACAACACAATTGGTTTATCCAAGGTTTAGGATATCTTGATACTCAAAACAAAACCATAGAAAAAAGTTTAGAAAATTGGAATTTTGACGATATAATCAAAAAATAATTAGGATTTCCAATGACCTTCATCTCTACTCAAAAAGAACTCTTTAACAAAAACATTGAGGCTTTAAGCAATATTCTTTTAAAAGAAAGTTTAAAAGAAATTAAATCAAGTAAATTTGAACTTATCTTAGGTAAAGATAATCTAGATATCAATTTAAAAGATACAAGT
>NZ_MJXQ01000016.1:0-775 GCF_001762865.1 Campylobacter sp. BCW_6468 | reverse complement strand
ATTAAAACCTCTTCTTCTTAACATCTTCTAAGATATTATTAGCTATATCACTTACTGTACTAGAAATAATAGCTGATTCATTAGCAATTTCAACATTATCTTTAGTAGTTTGATCAATTTGAGCTACGCTATCATTGATTTGAGTGATACCTGCAGTTTGTTCTTTAATACTTTCTGCCATATCATTGATAGATTGAACAAGTAAATTAGTATTAGCTTCAATTTCTGATAAAGACTTTTGAGTTCTTTCAGCTAACTTTCTAACTTCATCAGCTACCACTGCAAAGCCTCTACCATGTTCTCCAGCACGAGCTGCTTCAATAGCTGCATTTAAAGCTAAAAGATTGATTTGATCTGCAATATCACCTATAATACCTGTAACATTTTTAATCTCTTCAGATTGAGTGATAACATCACTAGTTTTAACTGAAACATTTTGCATAGAAGAAGTGATCTCTTCTAAAGCTGCTGCAGTTTCTTCTAAAGATTGAGCTTGAGAATTTGAAGAAGTGGTTAAGCTTTGAACAGCAGTTTGTAATTTTCCACTTTCATTAGCTAAAGCATTAGCAAAGTCTGAACTTTGTTTTAGCATTTTAACTATTTCATCACCTAAAGCATTAGTAGTTAATTCTACACTACCGCTAGCATTTTCTAATTTATTTCTAAAGTCTAAGCTTTTGTATTCTTCAAAAATTTTATGAATAGCATTCATATCAGAACCTACTCTAGCTTGTAAAACATCAAGAAGTTTATTTAGAACATTTTTAAGTTCAAT
>NZ_MJXQ01000015.1:0-22299 GCF_001762865.1 Campylobacter sp. BCW_6468 | reverse complement strand
CACCCCAAAACGGAACAGATCTTGCTTATATTATTTTAATATATTTAGATTGAAGGCAAAAAAATCTAAATCAAGGAATTAATATGAGTATCTTTAGCATCAATGATAACTCAAATTATAATTCTATACTTTCACAAAGTAAAGCTAATAAAGAAAGTAAAGAAAATTCTAAAATAAGTTTTGCTAATGCTTTTTTAAAACAAAATGCCAGCAAGTTAAGTGATATAGAAAGTAAAAATTCACAAACTCTAGCAAGAAGTGAAATATTAAGTAACAACAATGCATTAAGCAATAATTCAAATTCTACTAATACAACAAATACTAGCAATAGCACTAATCTTAGCATTAATAATACCACTCAAACAGCTTCCCCTAATTATAATATATCTAGTGAATTTAAAAACTCTATTTATACTCTAAAATATAAACAAGCAGATATAAGCACTTCTACCAATACAGCCTATGGTTATAGTGTAGATAAAGATGGTTATATGGGAAGTGATTTTAACAAAGCTGCGGGACTTCCTGAAGATTTTAAGATACATAAATCTACTTTGGATGAGATAGAGAGGAAAGCTGAAAATAACTCTTATACTTCAGATATAAAAAAATATTTAGGTATAGATAAATATTATACAAACATAGATATGGCTGAAACCATAAAACAATATTATAATCAATTTAATCAAATTATTAATTATGTTTTTAATGATACCAATAGAACAAGTTTCACTGAAGCAGATATAAATTCTATGCCTAAGGGAATTAGTGAATTATCATCTGATAAAACTATAGGTATTATGCCGAAAAATTATGACAAGCTAACAATAACAAACTATTATAATACACAAGAGCAATATAATGAAGCAGAACAATTAGGAATGTTTGGACATATTAATATAGGCTTACAACCATTAAATTTCACTCCGCAAAGTATGCAAACTCAAAATTTAGATAAAGACACTGCAATAGATACTTTTAATCCTAATATGTCAGTTTATCCACAAAATGAAGATGGAAGCTATTCTAAAGAAGCTTTATTTATGAGTTTTTTAAAATCATATGGTAGCGGACAACCTGTTGAGAGTCCAAAAACCACACTTAATCCAAAAGTAGAAGCTTACAATAGGGCTATGGCTAAAGAAAGTTTTAATGGTGATAGCATTGCTTTAAATGACATTATGACAGGCAAAGTTGATTTTGCAAGTTTGTTAAAAGGTTATGCACAAGATGGCTGGCTTGATGCAGATATATATGCAATGGAAAAAGGAGTTGCTTGGCAAAATACAAGCATAGGTTATGGTGGAGCTTGGTTTGATAGAGAATTTAATCAAGTAAAAGCTAATGGTTGGAAAGCAAGTAACCAAAGTATAGACTCTTATGTTAATTCTATAATGGATAGACTTAATAATCTTATAGGACAAACTAGGGTTTAGGAAGTATTTGCACGAAGTCAAATTAAAAATGATGACATTTGCAAATACTTATGCAAATCACATAAAGCTAGGTGCATCGTTTGAAAAGAGTATCAAATCTCCGTGTTTTGTTTCTTTAGCTAGAGTTTGAACTAGCTGACTCTTTTCTTTAAGTATAATGGTTTTTATTTTTAACTCTTTTTTGAAAATTTCAGCATTGATTTGTGCACTAATGATAGCAAGATCAAAACACTCATTGATGATTTTAGCAAGTTTTATATTTTCTTCTTCGCTTACTTCTACTATACCAGGACTTACTAAAACTTTGCGTCCTTTATAGCTTTTACAAAGTTTATAGCTTGTGCTCATACCTTTAAAATTTCCATTAAAACCATCATCTATGATAAATTTAGGCTCTCTTGAAAGTACTTGCAAGCGATGTTCTACGGAATTTATATTTAAAACTTGCTTTTGAATTTTTTCTAGTTTTATGCCAAGATAATGAGCACAAAGTATACAAACACAAAGATTTTGCGCATTAAAATCCCCTAAAATTTGACTTTTAAAATCATAGGATTTATTTTCTATATCGACTTTAAATTCTAAACCTTCAAGACTTGAATGAATGAGACTTAATTTATCATCATAAAGGCTGATGAGTTTATCTTCTTCTTTTTGGGTGCTAGAGTGTAAAAAAGCCTTTTCTAGTCTTTTGGAATTTAAGGCTTCAAGTTTGGTTGAGCGGATATTTTCAACACTTTTAAAATACTCTAAATGTGCATTGCCTATCTCTCCTACTATGCTGATGTGAGGTTGTAAAAAACGAGTGATTTCATCAATATCGCCTTTAAGTCTAGCACCTGCTTCAGCTATGTAAATTTGAGTATCTTGGCTTAAATTGTTATTGATATCAGCAACTATACCTAGCAAGGTATTGACAGATCGTGGTGTTTTGTAGCTTTTAAAGTCATCTTTTAAAAGTTCGTATAAAAAATTTTTAATACTTGTTTTTCCAAAACTTGCGGTAATGAGTATGATTTTTAAATTTTCATTGGCTCTTAGTTTGGCTTTGGCTTGTTTTTTATAATATAAATTTGTAAAAAACTCATAAATTTTAAGACTCAATAAAGCAAAAGGAAGACTAAAAAGATTAAAAAGAAAAGAAAAACGCAAAGCAAGGATGGTAAAAATAGCATTATAAACAAAAACAAAAACAAAAAACCATTTAACCTTACTTGTAAAAACAAGCTTTTTATCTATGCCTTTATTCCAAAAATACAAAATCGGAGTATGGATCAATGCAAAATATGCCAAAGAGTATAAAGGAAAAGCTAAGAATAAAAAATAAGGGATAAATAAAAAATACAAATGCCATAAAGGTTTATGATAATGAAAAAATACGCGTTTAAATTTATAAGAATACCATTGTAAAGCACTCATAAGATAAAAAGCTATACAAAAATTAAAAAATAAAGAATTGATAAAATAAAGAGTATTGATAAGCATTTAAATTTCCTTAATTTTTTGAGCTATGAAAGCAGAATATTTTAAAAAGAAAAAATGATCCCCCTCTAAAGGATAAAAAGTGCTATTTTTTAAAAGTTGATGCATTTTTTCACCACAATACAAAGGCGTGGCTTCATCGCTTTTTCCCCAAAAAACCAAGCTTTTAGCCTTTTGCTTGGCAAAAATTTCACCAAAATCCTCATCAACAACATTTTTAAAGGTTTCATACATCATAGGGCTAAGATTTGCTCCATCTTTACTAGCAAAATAGCGATAAAATTTTCCCAAACCAAAGAGTTTTAAAATTTTAAAAATACGGATTTTAAAACGCACTTTTAGGGATTTTTTAGCTAAAATTCCTGCACTTGAAAGTAAGATTAGGGTGTCTTTTTCTTTTGCGAGTAGGGTGCTTACTTTTCCACCAAAAGAATGCCCCATGAAAAAACAGACATTGAGTTTTTTTTGTTTTAAAAAAAGTTCTGTGATATTGGCATAATCTTGAGTGTTTAAAATTTCTTCCACACTTGAATTTCCAAAACCCGCCAAATCCATATAAATTTGACAAAAGTCTTTCAAAAAAGGATAAAAACTTTGCTTCATAAGTTCTTTATTGGCTCCCCAGCCGTGTAAGATAAGTATTTGCGGTAAGGTAAGATCACCTAAAATTTCATAAGAAATTTGATAAGTTTTGTTTTTATAAGAAAGTTGAGTTTGAGCCATTTTAAGCCTTTTGATTTTTGTAGATATTTTCTAAAAGTTGCATGGCGTTTTGTAAGCGTTCAAATTCTTTCATATTAAGCATTACAGCTTCAAATTTGTTATTTTTTAAAATAACTATTTTTCCACTTTCACTTTTTTTAAGTTTTTCCATAATGGGGCTAAAATTTCTTACCACCTCAGTGGCAGTGTAAATTTCATCTTGTTTAAAAGAGAGCATTTTTCTTCCTAAAATACGCTAAATTTTATGTATAATTTAGCGTATTTTGACTTAAAAGCTTATAATTTTCCTTTTTGTCCGTTGATGGAGTGAAGGAAGTTGTAGCTGATTTTTATCATTTTTTCAAGTGAAATTTGATCAGCTAAAGCGTTTAAAGTGGTACTAAAATCTTTAAAAAGATAATTAGCCAAAGAACCAGGGTTTGGGTTGATTTCATTTAAATATATTTCATTATCCAGTATAAAAAAATCGCAGCGTATTAAAGCACCTTTAAACAAAGGATTGTAGATCTTTTTAAAACTGTCTTTGAGTTTTTCTTTTAATTCTTCGCTTAAATTTGCTTCTATAAGCTCATTGTGTCCTGAAAAACTAAGATATTTTTGTTCAAAGTCTAAAAATTCTTTTTTCTTTGGCTCTTCTATGATGGAAAAAACAAACTCATCATTGATCATACATCCTGCAAGATTGTATTCTTTGATATTGTTTTTAAATTCTTCCACTACAAGATCATTATCAAATTCAAAACCTACATCTTTGGCATATTCTAAATCTTTTTCATCTTTTACTATGCTAATGCCTATACTACTTCCAAGTCTTGCAGGTTTGATAATGCAAGGAAAATTAAGCTTTTCTTTAGAGTTTTGATTTTTTCTTAGCATGGTATAATCAAGAGTTTTTACTCCAACGCTTTTTGCATAAAGTTTAGTAAGTTCCTTGTTAAAAGATAATACGCTAGCTTCAAGTCTAGGTCCTATAAATTTAATAGAATAAAACTCAAATAAAGCCGCGATTTTTCCATCTTCTCCATCTCCACCATGGATAAGATTGATCACGCACTCGCACTCTAGTTTATTTTCTTTTAAAAAACCTTTACTAAAAAAACCTCCTTGTTGTATGAAAAGTTCTTTTTCTTTTTTATAAGCTTTAGTGCTAAAAGTTTTAGAATTCATTTTTTCACTTGGGATATGATAAAATCTTCTTTCTTCATCACAAAAAATAAATTCTAAATTTTGATTAATAACTTTTTTAAGTACTACAGCGCTTACTATACTGATCTCATGTTCATAAGAATTTCCGCCAAAAAGTATTGCAAATTTCATTTTATTCCTTTATCCTAGTTTTTTAAGAGCTTCTTTGATGAGTTCGCTTGTGCCTGTTGCTTGAGCACTTGCTAAAACACTTATGATTTTTTCTTGTTTAAAGCCTAGAGTAAGAAGTGCGGCTAAGGCTTCGCTTTTATCATCGCTTACATTTTCAAGTTTGGTTTTTGTGTCAGAAAGTTCTACTATAATGCGTTTTGCACTTTTTGGACCTATGCCAGGTACTTTTTTAAGCACGCTTTCATCGCCCAAACTTAACGCTTTGTAAAAAGAATTTACATCAAGACTAGAGCATACCGCCATAGCAGTATTTGCACCCACTCCATTGACTTTTAAAAGCATTTCAAACATTTTTTGTTCATCTTTATCCAAAAAGCCATAAAATTTATTAGAATCTTCTTTGATGATTTGAGTGATAAAAAACTCATGCTTTTCTTGAGTTTGAATTTTAGCAGAACAAAAAAGCGAAATAAATATCCCATAGCTTAAACCACTAGTGCATTTAACAATGATAAAAGTAGGTTCTTTTTTTGTGATTATTCCTTCGATGCCGACAACCATGCTATATCCTTTTCTTCATAATCTAATTTTTTATGTATTTCTATACTTTCTTGGTTGTTTTGTATGACTTTTTTAATGCCTATAAATTTAGCACTTTCATTAACAAATGAAGAGTAAAAAATATCTTCTTTAGGCTCTAGAAGTGAAAATTTGATTTCATTCATATCAGTCCATTTGCCGCTTTTATTTATAAAAGTTGCTTCAAAAAGCATTTTTTGCAAATTGATTAATTCTAATTGTAAAGATTTTTTGCGTTCAAGAAGTTCTTTTTCTTCATTTTGTAGTTTATTTAATTCAAGATTTTGTAAAGAGAAATCTTTTAGGGCTTTTTCGTATTGTACAGGAACATTTTGACCTTGATTTTTAAGTTCTGTTATCTTTTTTTCAACGCTTAAAATTCCATTTTTGCTTGATAAAATGTATTGTCTTATTTTATTTATTTTATGATTTAACTTAGAAATTTGCTCTCCTAAAATCGCAAATTCTTCATCATAATTTTTATCAAGAGTTTTAATTTTAGCATGAAATTTATTGTTATCCCCGTTAATGAGTTCTATTGTGGTGTTTTCAAAAAACACACAAGAATTATTACTTTCTAAATTTTCTATATAGATTTTATCAGCTTGTATATTTCCGCCTAAACTTTTTTTAATTCTCACTTCTTTGGCTTTGATTGTTCCACCTTCGAGCAAATCTATATTTAAAATTTCGGCTTCTGCAAATCCTCTATGAGTTTTTATATAGGCTTGTTTGGCTTGAATTTTGGCTTTAGAGTGTGTAGTGCCTTCAATTTTCATTTTGGTGGCATTAAGTTGAGTGTTGCTTCCTACGCTTCCGACTACATTTAATTCTTCACATTCTATCCCAACGCCAGAATTTACAGCATCTTTTACTTCTGAAAGAAATTTTATATTGATTTTGACATTTTTGTCTAGTCCAGCTCTTATAATCCCTATATTTTTAAAATCTACCCCATTAAAATCTAGTTCATTTGCAATATCAAATTTTTCACCATCTTGTACTACATAACCTTTTTTTAAGGCTATATATTCTGCGTATCCATCTTGCTCTACTTGTTTAAAAGCTGAAGAACAAGAAAATTTAACTTTATTTTCATTTGCGGCTAAAACTTTTAAGGTGTGCAAATTTAAGTCTTTTCCTTCTTTACCTTGTTTAAATTTGGCGTGTTTTAAAACAACTTCATTTTCATCAACAACAATAATACCTGAGCGTTTTTCATCGATAGTGTAGTTTTTGGTTTTTTCTTTATAAGTCAAGATCAGGGACTCATCTTGACTTTCTATAGGATCAATACCTTGTGCAACGGTGATTTGTATAGTTTTATTTAAAGGGGTGTTTTTATGTTGGTTGCAAAAAGACATTAAATTTTTCTTAAAATCAAAAATGCGGATACCTATTAAAAATTTAAGTTTCAACATCTTTTTATAAATATTTTGCAAAAGTTCTAGTGCTAGTTTTTCATGAAAGTCTAAATTTGTAAAATCAATTTGAGCAACTATTTTGGTTAAATTTTTATTTGCAACTAGTTTGACTGCTTGAGATGCTTTGCTTTGGTTTATACCGTGGAAAATTTCTATTTTGTATTCTTGCTTGATTTGAAGATCATTTTTTAAAAAAATTTCATCTTTATCAAAAAGAATTAATTCTTTTTCAGAGATTTTTTCCCATTCTAAATCTCCAAAACGATATTGTGTAGAAAATGCCAATAAACTAAAATCAAGCTCATTTAAGCTAAGGTTTGTTCGTGAAGCTACGCTTAAAAGCTCTCGAGCTGGATTTTCTGTATAGGCAATAATTTTTTCATCCAAAGCCAAAACTTTCCCCTTGTAAAAAATTAAGAATGTAATTATAGTCAATTTTTAATCAATTTTAGTTAAAATAATTCTCTTTATATTTTGAAATTTATGAAAAAATTTAATGAAGAGTTTAGTATTTAAAAATTTTATTATCAATGCTTTAGGAATTTTATTTTCAAGAATTTTAGGGCTTGCTAGAGATGTTTTAATAGCGCTTTTTTTAGGAGCAGGGCTTTATAGTGATATTTTTTTTGTGGCTTTAAAAATGCCTGCTTTTTTTAGAAGAATTTTTGCAGAAGGGGCTTTTGGACAAAGTTTTTTACCTAATTTTGTAAAAGCGAAAAAAAAAGGAGCTTTTTGTGTTAGTGTAATGATGCAATTTAGCCTTATAGTTTTTTTATTTTGTCTTTTGGTAAGTTTTTTCTCCTCTTTTTTTACTAAGCTTTTTGCTTTTGGGTTTAACGCAGATACTATAGCTTTAGCGGCTCCTTTGGTGGCGATTAATTTTTGGTATTTGTTTTTTATTTTTTTAGTTACTTTTTTAGGAGCTATTTTAAATTATAGACAAAAATTTTTCATTACCTCTTTTTCTGCGGCATTATTTAACTTAAGTATTGTTATAGCTGCTTTTTTTGTGGATAAAAATGCACCGCAAAATACACTTTATTATTTTTCTTATGCAACGGTTTTAAGTGGGGTGGCACAGCTTATTTTACATTTGCTTGTTTTAAAAAACAATCCTGTAATCCGTGCTATGGCTTTAAGTATAAAATTTAAAAAAGCCAAGGCGAAATTACAAGGTTTTTATGGCAATTTTTTTCATGGAGTTTTAGGTTCTTCTGCGACTCAATTTAGCTCATTGCTTGATACAACTATAGCTAGTTTTTTAATGAGCGGGAGTATTTCTTATCTTTATTATGCAAATCGTGTCTTCCAACTTCCCCTTGCACTTTTTGCTATCGCTCTAACTCAAGTTTCTTTTCCAAAAATTTTAAAACATTTAAAAAGTGGTCAAGAAAATTTAGCCTTAAAATTTATGCAAAGAGCATTAGCGCTTTTAAGCATTTTGCTTATTGCTTCTAGTATTGTAGGTTCTGTGTTTGCTTTGGAAATTTCAAAGCTTTTATTTGAAAGAGGAAATTTCACTCACGAAGATAGTGTGATTACGGCTTATGTTTTGATTGCTTATCTTATAGGGCTTTTACCTTTTGGTTTGCAAAAGCTTTTTTCTTTGTGGCTTTATGCAAAATTTAAACAAAAAACAGCAGCTTGGATCGCGGTAAAATCTTTAATTATCAGTGCTTTATGTTCTATGGCTTTTATATTTTTGATTAAAGATGAAAGTTTAAAGGTTATTGCAGTAGCACTTTCAAGCTCTATTAGTGCTTTTTATTTGCTTGGAGCTAATATCAAAGAATTTGGTTTTAAGAAATTTTTTGCTTTAATATCTATTAAAATTTGCTTATTGGTTATAGTTGCTTTGATTGTTTTTACGATCTTACTTATTTTGATTAAACCTTATATTTTAAGTTTTTTTATAGGAATTTTTACAAGTTTTAAAGGAGTTTTTTAATGAGATTATTAGATAGTGTAACAAAAGAGAAAATAAAACTTGATAAAAAAGATATTAGTATTTATTTATGCGGACCTACGGTTTATGATGATGCACATTTAGGACATGCAAGAAGTAGTGTTTGTTTTGATCTTTTGCGTAGGGTTTTACTTGCTCAAGGCAATAGGGTAAAATTTGCTAGAAATTATACAGATATTGATGATAAGATTTTGAAAAAAATGGCTCAAAGTGGTCAAACTTTAGAGGAAATTACGGAATTTTATATCAAAAGTTATGAAGAGGATATGAGGGTTTTAAATGTATTAGATCCTGATTTTAAACCTCGTGCAACGCATTATATAACAGCTATGCTTGATTTGATTAAAAAGCTTGCTAAGGATGGGTTTGTTTATACTCTAGAAGATGGAATTTATTTTGATACAAGTAAAGATGAAAAATATTTAAGCCTATCAAATCGCAATTTAGAAGAAAATATCTCTCGTCTAAGTAATGAAGTGCAAAAAAGAAATGAAAGCGATTTTGTGCTTTGGAAATTTGATGAAAATTTTTACGAAAGTGAATTTGGCAAAGGGCGTCCAGGTTGGCATACTGAATGTGTTGCTATGATTGATTCTATTTTTGAAAATACTCTTGATATACATGCTGGAGGGATAGATTTGCTTTTTCCTCATCATGAAAATGAAGCTGCGCAATGTCGTTGTGGATGTAAGAGAAAATTAGCAAATATTTGGCTTCACAATGGTTTTGTAAAAATCGATGGCGAAAAAATGAGTAAAAGTTTAAATAATAGTTTTTTTATAAAAGATGCTTTAAAAGAATTTATGGGCGAAGCTTTAAGATTTTATCTTTTGAGTTCTCATTATAGATCTCATTTTAATTATTCTTTATCGGATTTAGAAAATGCTAAAAAACGTTTAGATAAATTTTATCGCCTTAAAAAAAGATTGGATTTAGGTGAAATTTCTGATTTTGATGTTTTAAATGATATTGAAATAAAAAGCGAAATTGCTAAGCAAATTTTAGAGATTTTAAATGATGATTTAAATGTTTCTAAAGCCTTGGCTCTTTTGGATGATTTTATCAGTAGTGCAAATTTAGAGTTGGATAAAGAAAGCAAAAATAAAATTTTAAAACAAAATATCAAAGAAGCTTTAAGTGAGCTAGCTAAAATTTTTGGCTTTGGTTTTATGGATACAACTTTATATTTTCAATGGGGTGTAAGCAAAGAAGAACGAGAAGAGATTGAAAAGTTAATTTTAGAAAGAACTGAGGCTAAGAAAAACAAAGATTTTAATACAGCTGATGCAATAAGAGAGCAATTAAATAGTAAAAAAATCACTCTTTTAGATACTCCAAATGGAACAATTTGGGAGAAAATAAATGCATAATGAGATGAATTTAAAAGAGGTTTTAATACGCTTTAAGCCCTTTTATAAAAGATATTGGAAGCAATTTGCTATAGCTATTTTTGGTATGATTTTAGCAAGCGGAGGAACTGCTGGAAGTTTTTATGCTTTAGAGCCTATTTTAAATTATATTTTCGTTGAAAAAAATGAAGCTTTACTTTATACAGTGCCTTTTTTGCTAGTATTGATGTATTTTTTTAAAAATCTTGGAACTTATTTACAAAGTTTTTATGTTTCTTTTATAGGAACAGATATGTTAAGAGTATTGCGTGCTAGGGTTTTAAAAAATGTTTTACGCTTGGATATGGATTTTTTTAAACGCTATAGAAGCGGAGAGCTTGTAAGTCGTTGTACTAATGATATTAATGCGCTTCAAAGCATAGTATCAAACATTATTCCTGATTTTTTTAGAGAGCTTTTAACTGCTATAGGACTGCTTGCGGTAGTCTTGTATCAAAGTCCTACTTTGGCTTTTTTTGCTTTAGTGATTTTGCCTTTAGCTATTTTTCCTTTGGTATGGTTTGCTAAAAAACTTAAAAAATATGCAAGAAATATACAAGAAACAAATTCGGATTTACTTTCTTATTTGGGTGAAATTTTTTCAAATATTGAATTGATCAAAGCTAATGATAATGAAAAAAAAGAAAGTGATAAATTTGCTAAGCATAATGATACTTTATGTAAATTAAACCTAAAATCCGCACGTATTGATGCACTTACAAGTCCTTTAATGGATATGATGGGTTCTGTTGGGGTTGCTGTGGTGATTATTGTAGGAGGTAGAGAGGTTATCAATGGTTCTATGAGTGTGGGAAGTTTTATCAGTTTTGTTTCAGCACTTTTTGCGATATATACTCCTTTAAAGCGTCTTTCGTCTTTATATGGAAAACTTCAAGGTGCTGTTGCGGCAAGTGAAAGAACTTTTTATTTATTGGATTTAGAACCTCAAATTAAAGGTGGAAGCAAAGAATTAAAAAACATTGAAAAAATTAGCTTTGAAAATGTTGAATTTGCTTATGAAAACCCGCATAAAAGTGTTTTAAAAGGCGTAAATTTTGATTTTGTTAAAGGGCAAATGCTTGCTCTTGTAGGGACAAGTGGGGGTGGCAAATCTTCTATTATTAATCTTTTGATGTATTTTTATGAAAAGCAAAAAGGTAAAATTTTACTCAATCAAGAAGATATTAGCACTTTTACCATAGAAAGCTTACATGCTAAAATAGGACTTGTAACGCAAAATATTTATCTTTTTAATGATAGTTTTGCTGCAAATATTGCTTATAGCGAAGAGTTAGAAGAAGAAAAAGTCATCCAAGCTTTAAAATTGGCCAATGCTTGTGAATTTGTTAAAGAAATGGGCGGGATTTGGGCTGAAGTGAAAGAACATGGTAAAAACTTAAGTGGAGGACAAAAACAAAGAATAGCAATCGCTAGAGCTTTATATAAAAATCCTGATGTGCTTATTTTTGATGAAGCAACTTCAGCTTTGGATAATGAAAGTGAAAAAGCAATAGTTAAAACTATAGAAAATTTAAAACAAGATAGATTGATTTTAGTGGTTGCACATCGTTTAAACACTATAGAAAATGCAGATAAAATAGTAGTATTGGATAAGGGCAAGGTATTGGCAATAGGTAAAGATGAAGAGCTTTTGCAAACTTGTTCTTTGTATCAAAAATTTAAAAGCAAAGAAAAAACAAAGCCTAGCTTTAGTTAATTTTAGTTAGAATTTCAAAAAGGATTAAAAAATGGCTTATGAAATGATAAAACCTTTACTTTTTAAGTTAAACCCTGAGCATGCACATGCTTTGGTTGAATATAGCTTAAGGGCTTTAAGTGCTAGTTTTCCAGGGGCTTTAAGTTTTTTAGCGTATAAATATATAGTTGATGATGAGAGTTTAAGGCAAAATTTACTTGGACTTGATTTTAATAACCCTGTGGGTTTAGCAGGAGGCTTTGATAAAAATGCCACTATGATAAGACCTTTGAGTGCTTTAGGATTTGGCTTTTTAGAAGTGGGAACTTTTACTCCAAAACCTCAAGAAGGCAATGAAAAGCCACGCCTATTTAGACTTGTAAAACAAGAAAGTATACAAAATGCTATGGGTTTTAACAACGAAGGTGCTGAAAAGATTGCTTTAAGGCTTGCAAAAACTTATCCTTTTGTTTTACCCTTAGGAGTAAATATAGGGAAAAATAAAATCACTCCAAATGATAAAGCCTTGGAGGATTATTTTACTTTGTTTAGAGATTTTAAGGATTTATGTGATTATTTTATCGTTAATATCTCATCTCCTAATACTAAAAATTTAAGAGAGTTACAAAATGATGATTTTTTAAATACCTTGCTTGAAGAAGCCAAAAAAATTACTTCTAAGCCTATTTTGATAAAAATTGCTCCTGATATGAAAATAGATGATGCTTTAAATTTATGTGAAAATGCTATTAAAAAAGGTGCAGATGGGTTTATATTAGCCAATACTAGTGTTGATTATAGCTTACTAGATAATAATCGTACTTTTGGTGGTATTAGTGGAAGGTTGATTACAGAAAAAAGTGGTATTTTTTTCAAAGAAGTAGCTAAAATTCTTTTTGGCAAAACCTTGCTTATTGCAAGTGGAGGGATTGATAGTGCTGATATTGCTTATGAGCGTATTAAAAATGGGGCTAATTTGGTGCAAGTTTATACAGCTTTGATTTTTAAAGGTCCTTCTTTGGTAAAAAATATCAATCAAAATCTTATAGAGCTTTTAAGAAAAGATGGTTTTTTACACATTAGCGAAGCTGTTGGGGTAAATTTAAAATGATTGCTTATGAAAAAATTCAATTAAAAAACAAGCTTGAAGTTTATGCTTTGCCTGTAAATAAAAATAGCGATGTGATTAGCGTTGATATTTTTTATAAAGTGGGTTCAAGAAATGAGATCATGGGAAAAAGTGGCATAGCTCATATGTTAGAACATTTAAATTTTAAAAGTACTAAAAATTTAAAAGCTGGCGAATTTGATGAGATTGTTAAGGGTTTTGGTGGTGTGGATAATGCAAGCACAGGTTTTGACTATACTCATTATTATATTAAATGTGCGAAGAAAAATTTAGATAAAGCTTTGGAACTTTTTGCAGAACTTATGGAGAATTTAAATTTAAAAGATGAAGAATTTCAGCCTGAAAGAGCAGTGGTTTTAGAAGAGCGTAGATGGAGAACAGATAATAATCCTTTGGGATATCTTTATTTTAGACTTTTTAATCATGCATTTATGTATCATCCTTATCATTGGACTCCTATAGGTTTTTTTAAGGATATAGAAAATTGGAGCATTGAAGATATTAAAGAATTTCACAGTATTTACTATCAACCTAAAAATGCGATTTTACTTGTAAGTGGCGATATAGAAAGTAAAGAAGTTTTTGAGCTTTCAAAAAAACATTTTGAAAAGATTAAAAATACTAAGACTATGCCTAAAATTCACACAAAAGAGCCTAAGCAAGATGGAGCAAAAAGAATATATTTGCATAAAAACTCAGATACTGAATTATTAGCCCTTGCTTATAAAATTCCAAATTTCAAGCACAAAGATATACCTGCTTTAAATGCTTTATCCGAGCTTTTAGGAAGTGGGAAAAGTTCTTTAATGAGTGAAATTTTGATTGATAAATTAAATTTAATCAATGATTATTATGCTTATGTTAATGATTGTATAGATGAAAATTTATTTATTTTTATTTGTAACTGTAATCCCAATGTTAATGCAGAAAAAGTAGAAAAAGAACTTTTAAAAATCATTGATAAACTTAAAATGGGTAAAATTTCTCAAAAAGATTTGCAAAGAGTGAAAAATAATGTCAAAAGTGATTTTATTTTCTCACTTAACAATGCTAGTGCAGTGGCAAATATTTATGGTTCATATCTAGCAAGAGGAGATATCAATCCTTTGTTAAATTATGAGAAAGATATACAAAATTTGGAATTAAAAGATTTGATTTCTTGTGCTAAAAAATATTTTATTCAAGAAAATTCAACTACGGTAATTCTAAGAAAGGATTCAAATGGATAAAAATATTATCATTGGGGCGATGACTGCTCTTATTACACCGTTTAAAAATGGAAAAGTTGATGAGCAAAGTTATGCAAGATTGATTAAAAGACAAATAGAAAATGGCATTGATGCAGTAGTTCCAGTAGGAACAACAGGAGAGAGCGCAACTTTAACCCATGAAGAACATAGAACTTGCATAGAAATAGCCGTTGAGACTTGCAAAGGAACTAAAGTTAAGGTTTTAGCAGGTGCGGGAAGTAATGCAACTCATGAGGCAGTGGGTTTGGCTAAATTTGCTAAAGAGCATGGTGCTGATGGGATTTTAAGTGTGGCACCGTATTATAATAAACCTACGCAACAAGGACTTTACGAGCATTATAAGGCTATTGCGCAAAGTGTAGATATTCCTGTGCTTTTATATAATGTTCCAGGAAGAACAGGTTGTGAAATTTCAACGGATACTATTATCAAGCTTTTTAGAGATTGTGAAAATATTTATGGAGTAAAAGAAGCGAGTGGAAATATCGATAAGTGTGTGGATTTGCTTGCACACGAACCTAGAATGATGCTTATTTCAGGGGAAGATGCGATCAATTATCCTATACTTTCAAATGGTGGAAAGGGAGTGATTTCAGTAACTTCAAATTTATTACCCGATATGATTAGCGCTTTAACTCATTTTGCTTTAGATGAAAATTATAAAGAAGCTAAAAAAATCAATGATGAGCTTTATAATATCAATAAAATTTTATTTTGCGAAAGTAATCCTATTCCTATTAAAACGGCTATGTATTTAGCTGGATTGATAGAAAGTTTGGAATTTAGACTTCCTCTTTGTTCTCCAAGTAAGGAAAATTTTGCTAAAATTGAAGAAGTGATGAAAAAATATAAGATCAAAGGATTTTAATGAATACAGAATTTCAAGGAAAAACTTTAGTGATTAGCGGTGGAACTCGCGGGATAGGCAAAGCTATAGTTTATGAATTTGCTAAAGTGGGTGCAAATATAGCTTTTACTTATAATTCTAATGCGCAAATTGCTGATGAAATGGTTCAAGATTTGGAGAAAAATTATAAAATCAAAGCTAGAGCTTATGAGTTTAATATCTTAGAACCTGAAACCTATAAAGAACTTTTTGAAAAAATTGATGTGGATTTTGATAGAGTGGATTATTTTATCTCAAATGCTATCATTTCAGGACGTGCGGTTGTAGGTGGCTATACTAAATTTATGAAGTTAAAACCAAAGGGAATTAATAACATTTTTACAGCCACAGTAAATGCTTTTGTTGTGGGCGCACAAGAAGCAGCTAAAAGGATGGAAAAAGTAGGGGGTGGAAGCATTATTTCTATCTCATCTACAGGAAATTTAGTGTATATAGAAAATTATTCAGGTCATGGTACAGCAAAAGCCGCTGTAGAAGCTATGGCAAGATATGCGGCTACTGAACTTGGAGAAAAAAATATCCGTGTAAATGTCGTAAGTGGTGGGCCTATTGAAACTGATGCTTTAAGAGCTTTTACAAATTATGAAGAAGTAAAACAGGCTACTATAAATTTAAGCCCTTTAAATCGCATGGGGCAGCCTGAAGATTTGGCTGGAGCATGTCTTTTTCTTTGTTCAAGTAAGGCAAGTTGGGTGACAGGACATACTTTCATCGTTGATGGTGGTACAACTTTTAAATAAAAATTAAGAAAAATCAATGGATTTTTCTTAAAAATATTTTTCAATCAAGTTTTAATTTCCACCCTAAAAAAACACTTAATAATGCAAGTAAAAAAATAAAATTTAAAGTCCAATTACCAAAACCTATAAAACCTATAGATAATACGCTGTAAAAAAATCCTCCTACAGCTGAATAAATACAAATCGTACTTAAAGATCCATTTTCTGCCATTTTTTTACATGGGCAGATTTTATAAAATTTTTTATCATTAAATTGATTTTTCTTTTTATTTCCCAAAAATAAACCAAAAAGGGCAAAAAGATTTAAAAAAATAAAAGCATATAATAAAATTTGATCTAATTCCATTTTAATATACCTTAAAAATATCTAAGCCAAGAGGGTAGATGGACTTGCTCTTCTTTTAAAGTAGTTTCTTGTCCATGTCCTGGCAAAAGTTTAAAATCTTCTTTGTAAGTCATAACTTTTTCTAAGCTTTGTTTCATTAAATTTGCATCTGAATAAGGAAAATCCCATCTTCCTATGCTTCTATAAAATAAAAAATCTCCACTAAACATGATATTTTTACCTACAATTTCTATCATAGTGCAACCTGGTGTATGTCCTGGTAAAAAGTGAAATTTAAAGTCAAGTCCGCCTATAGAAATGATATTTTCATCATCAATCAAATAATCCGCTTTGCTAGGCATAAAACCTTGATTAAAAGGATCTTCAAGCATAAAAGTATCATTTTTATGAATATAAATGGGGATTTGATAGGCTTGTTTTACTTTTTCATTATCCCAAACATGATCGTAATGTCCGTGAGTGTTTAAAATTGCTAAAGGATTTTTTACATGTTTTTTGATGAAATTTAGCGCATCAAAACCAGGATCAATTATAATTTCTCCATGCTCACCAAATAAAATATAACAATTTGTCTCATAAGCTCCACAAGCTTGTTTGATAATTTGCATTTTTTGCCTCTTTAATAAAAAATTTGCCTTAAATAAATATAATTATACATTAAATTTTTAAAAGGCAAGCTTTATGGATTGGCAAAAGATTACGGAAAAAATGTGTGATTTTATACAAGAAAAAGTGAAAAATTCTCAAAGTCAAGGTGTGGTTTTGGGGCTTAGTGGCGGGATTGATTCTGCTTTGGTAGCAACGCTTTGTAAAAGAGCTTTAAAAGAGAATGTTTTTGCTCTTTTAATGCCAACTCAAATTTCAAACAAAGCCAATCTTGAAGATGCTTTAAGGCTTTGTGCGGATTTAAATCTTGAATATAAAATCATAGAAATTCAAAGCATTTTAGATGCTTTTATAAAGCAAAGTGAAAATACCACTCTAGTATCTTTGGGAAATTTTGCAGCGCGTATTAGAATGAGTTTGCTTTATGATTATTCTGCTTTGAAAAATTCTTTAGTCATAGGCACTTCTAATAAAAGCGAATTGCTTTTAGGTTATGGTACGATTTATGGGGATTTAGCTTGTGCTTTTAATCCTATAGGATCGCTTTATAAAAGTGAAATTTATGCCTTAGCAAAATACCTTAACTTGCATGAAAATTTCATCAAAAAAGCTCCAAGTGCGGATCTTTGGGAAAATCAAAGTGATGAGGCGGATTTAGGTTTTTCTTATGCAAAAATCGATGAAGGTTTAAAAGCTTTAGAAACTAATGATGAAAAACTTTTAAGAACGCTTGATCCTTCTTTGATTGCTATGTTAAAAAATCGCATGCAAAAAAATGCTTTTAAGGGAAAAATGCCTGAAATTTTGGAAATTTAAACAATGAATGAAGAAAAAAATTATGAACTTTGGCTTGATAATTATTTTTTTAAGCCCAATTTTTGGCAAAAATGCCTTGCTTTTATACTTTTACCTTTAAGTGTGCTTTATGCTTTTTTTGCGATTTTAAATACTTTTTTTCGTAAAAAAATAGTTTTTAAAAAGCCTGTTATTAGCGTTGGTAATTTAAGTTTTGGAGGTAATGGAAAAACCCCGCTTTGTAAAGCTATAGCAAGGGAATTTGATGGCGTTTTTATAGTACTTAGGGGCTATAAAAGAAAGTCTAAAGGTTTGTTTGTTGTTAAAAATCAAAATGAAATTTTATGCACCTTAGCACAAAGTGGCGATGAAGCTATGGAGTATGCTTTTGAAGAAAATATCAAAGGTGTGATTGTGAGTGAAGATAGAGTAAAAGGTATTGAAAAAGCCTTTGAATTGGGAGCTAAAATCGTTGTACTCGATGATGCTTTTTCTAAATTTCATATTAAAAAATTTGATATTTTGCTTGAAAGCAAAATCAAACCTTATTTTGATTTTACTTTACCAAGTGGAGCTTATCGTTTGCCAAAATTTTATGAAAAAAGGGCTGATTTTATTGCATTAGAAGGCAGGGATTTTGTGCGTTATTCTTTTGTAAAAGAAAATCCAAAGGCTGTTTTGGCAACTGCTATTGCTAAACCTTTTAGATTGTATGAGCATTTTATCAAAGCAAGGGCTTGTTATTTTTTTAAAGATCATTATGAGTTTAAAAAAGAAGAATTAGAAAATTTGCTAAAAAAACATAATTGCGATACACTAATGCTTACTTTTAAGGATTTTGTTAAAGTTAAAGATTTTGGTTTTAAATGTCAAATTATAGAATTAAATATAGAATTAAAAGATTCATTAAGAGAAAAAATAAAAACTTATATCAAGGAGTTTGAGCAATGAAATTAGTCGAGAGTAGAAATGTAAATAATGTATCAAGTTTTAAGGAAGCTTTGATTAACCCAAACGCCCCAGAAGGAGGGCTTTACTCGCCTTTAAATTTGCCTATTTTTGAAGGAGAAAAATATGCCAATTTGTCTTATAAAGATTTTGCTTTAAAGCTTATAGAAAGTTTTGGTTTTGGCGAAGAAGAGCTTTTTAAAAAGGCTTTGAAAAGTTACGAAAGCTTTGATGATAAAAATACACCTATTTCTTTGCAAAAAATCTCTGAAAAAACCTATATTAACGAGCTTTGGCATGGGCCTACAAGAGCTTTTAAAGATATGGCTTTACAGCCTTTTGGCGTGCTTTTAAGCGAATTTTCAAAGGATAAAAATATTTTAATTATTTGTGCTACGAGCGGCGATACAGGACCTGCAACCCTAAAAAGCTTTGAAAATGCAAAAAATGTTAAAGTAGCTTGTATGTATCCAAAAGGTGGCACAAGTGGAGTTCAAGAGTTGCAAATGCGAGCTTTAGATAAGGATAATTTGAAAGTTTTTGCTATAGATGAGGATTTTGACGCAGCGCAACGCACTTTAAAAGAATTGCTTTTTTCAAAAGATTTTCAAAACAAAATTAAAGCTTTAAATTATGAGCTTTGCGCAGCGAATTCTGTAAATTTTGGGCGTATTTTATTTCAGATTATTTATCATTATTATGCGAGTTTAAAACTTTTTAATGAGTTTTTAGAAGAAGTACAAATCATTGTTCCAAGTGGAAATTTTGGCAATGCTTTAGGAGCTTTTTATGCTAAAAAAATGGGAGCTAAAATTTCAAAAATCAAAATCGCTTCAAATGTGAATAATATTTTGAGTGAATTTTTTAATCATGGCGTTTATGATTTGCGTGAAAAAAGTCTTAAGAAGACTATTTCTCCAGCTATGGATATACTTATTTCATCTAATATCGAAAGACTTTTGTTTGCGAAATTTAAAGATAAAAGAACCAAAGAACTGATGAATTTGTTGAAAAATGAGAGATATTTTAAACTTGAAAAAGAAGAATTGCAAAGTTTACAAGAAGATTTTGAGGCGGATTTTTGCACCGATGAAGAATGTATGCAATTTATCAAACAAAGCAAGATTTTAATCGATCCGCACACCGCAACTTGTTTTAAAATGCTTGATCCTTTAAAACCTAGCATTATTACCTCTACAGCAGAATGGACAAAATTTACTCCAAGTATGATAAAAGCTTTATACGATAGGGATTCTAAGAATGAAAAAGAAGATTTAAAATTTATAGCTAAAGAGTTTAATGTCCAAGTTAAAGATGAAATTTTGGCTTTATTTGACTTGAAAAATAGCGATGAAAAGGTATTTGAAGCCAAAAGTATAAAAAAAGAAATTTTAGATTGGATGCAAAAATGATTATTATTCCTGCAAGATTAAAATCAAGTCGTTTTCATGAGAAAATTTTATGTGATGTAGGTGGAGTGCCTATGTTTGTGGCTACTGCAAGAAGGGTAAGTAGTGTGGATGAAGTTTGTATAGCTTTAGATGATGAAAAGGTTTTAAGTATCGCTAAAGAATATGGTTTAAATGCAGTTTTAACAAGCAAAAATCATGAAAGCGGTACGGATAGGATTAATGAAGCTTGTAAGAAACTATCTTTAAAAGATGATGAGATTATTATCAATGTCCAAGCTGATGAGCCTTTTATAGAATGTGAAAATTTATTAAAATTTAAAGAATTTGCAAGTTCTTGCTTGGATAAAAAAGCTTTTATGGCGAGTTGTTATAAAAAAATCACTCAAGAAGAAGCTATGGATCCTAATTTGGTTAAAGTGCTTTGCGATAAAGAAGGATATGCTTTGTATTTTTCAAGAGCTAAAATCCCTTATGAAAGAGAAAATTACGAGGAAAGTTTTAAAGGGCATTTAGGCATTTATGCTTATAGTGTAAAAGCTTTAAGAGAGTTTTGTTCTTTATTAAGTTCTGCACTTGAAAGAGCGGAAAAATTAGAGCAATTAAGAGCTATAGAAAATGGTAAAAAAATCAAAATGCTTGAAATTTCAACAACAAGCATGGGGATTGATACCAAAGAAGACTATGAAAAGGCTTTAAAAATTTATTTAGAAAAATAACTCCACCCCAAAACGGAACAGATCTTGCTTATATTATTTTAATATATTTAGATTGAAGGCAAAAAAATCTAAATCAAGGAATTAATATGAGTATCTTTAGCATCAATGATAACTCAAATTATAATTCTATACTTTCACAAAGTAAAGCTAATAAAGAAAGTAAAGAAAATTCTAAAATAAGTTTTGCTAATGCTTTTTTAAAACAAAATGCCAGCAAGTTAAGTGATATAGAAAGTAAAAATTCACAAACTCTAGCAAGAAGTGAAATATTAAGTAACAACAATGCATTAAGCAATAATTCAAATTCTACTAATACAACAAATACTAGCAATAGCACTAATCTTAGCATTAATAATACCACTCAAACAGCTTCCCCTAATTATAATATATCTAGTGAATTTAAAAACTCTATTTATACTCTAAAATATAAACAAGCAGATATAAGCACTTCTACCAATACAGCCTATGGTTATAGTGTAGATAAAGATGGTTATATGGGAAGTGATTTTAACAAAGCTGCGGGACTTCCTGAAGATTTTAAGATACATAAATCTACTTTGGATGAGATAGAGAGGAAAGCTGAAAATAACTCTTATACTTCAGATATAAAAAAATATTTAGGTATAGATAAATATTATACAAACATAGATATGGCTGAAACCATAAAACAATATTATAATCAATTTAATCAAATTATTAATTATGTTTTTAATGATACCAATAGAACAAGTTTCACTGAAGCAGATATAAATTCTATGCCTAAGGGAATTAGTGAATTATCATCTGATAAAACTATAGGTATTATGCCGAAAAATTATGACAAGCTAACAATAACAAACTATTATAATACACAAGAGCAATATAATGAAGCAGAACAATTAGGAATGTTTGGACATATTAATATAGGCTTACAACCATTAAATTTCACTCCGCAAAGTATGCAAACTCAAAATTTAGATA
This sequence comes from Campylobacter sp. BCW_6468, assembly GCF_001762865.1. NCBI lineage: Bacteria > Pseudomonadati > Campylobacterota > Epsilonproteobacteria > Campylobacterales > Campylobacteraceae > Campylobacter > Campylobacter sp. BCW_6468. Next base: position 479 of record NZ_MJXQ01000015.1, on the reverse strand, counting down.
AAGACACTGCAATAGATACTTTTAATCCTAATATGTCAGTTTATCCACAAAATGAAGATGGAAGCTATTCTAAAGAAGCTTTATTTATGAGTTTTTTAAAATCATATGGTAGCGGACAACCTGTTGAGAGTCCAAAAACCACACTTAATCCAAAAGTAGAAGCTTACAATAGGGCTATGGCTAAAGAAAGTTTTAATGGTGATAGCATTGCTTTAAATGACATTATGACAGGCAAAGTTGATTTTGCAAGTTTGTTAAAAGGTTATGCACAAGATGGCTGGCTTGATGCAGATATATATGCAATGGAAAAAGGAGTTGCTTGGCAAAATACAAGCATAGGTTATGGTGGAGCTTGGTTTGATAGAGAATTTAATCAAGTAAAAGCTAATGGTTGGAAAGCAAGTAACCAAAGTATAGACTCTTATGTTAATTCTATAATGGATAGACTTAATAATCTTATAGGACAAACTAGGGTTTAG
>NZ_MJXQ01000014.1:0-947 GCF_001762865.1 Campylobacter sp. BCW_6468 | reverse complement strand
TATTATTTTGTAAAAATGAGTTAAAAAATAAGCAAGGATGAAATGATGAATTATAATACTCCAAAAGTTTCTATTGTTGTACCTTCATTAAATTCTATATCATATATAAGAGAATGTATTGATAGTATATTAAATCAAACTTTAAAAGATATTGAGATACTTTGTATTGATGCAAATTCAACTGATGGAACTTTAGAAGTTTTAAAAAACTATGAAAAAAAAGATAAGAGGCTTAGGGTAATAATATCAGATAAGAAAAGTTATGGTTATCAAATGAATCTTGGTATAAAAGAGGCAAAGGGAGAATATCTTGGTATAGTTGAAAGTGATGATTATATTAAAACAAATATGTATGAAAGACTTTATGAAATTGCTAAAAAGAATGATTGTGAAGTTGTTAAAGGGGATTTTTATATATTAGAATCAAATAAAGGAAAATATTCGAAAATTACTCCTATTGATTTTTTATATAATCAAATTATTTCTTTTAAAACCCACCCTAATATATTTAATTTTCAAAGCATAAATCCAATCGGTATTTACCGATTGGATTTATTAAGAACAAATCAAATTAAGTTAAACGAAACTCCAGGAGCTTCCTATCAAGACAATGGTTTATGGTTTCAAATTTTTGCTCTTGCTAAAAGTATTTATTTTATTAATGAAGCATTTTATATGCTTAGAAGAGATAATCCTAATTCATCCGTAAAAAGCAAAGAAAAAGTATATTGTGCATGTGAAGAATATGATTTTATTCGAGATTTTTTAAAAAAACATCCTGATCTTGAAAAAACACTTGCTCCAATATGTGCTTTGCATCGTTTTGGAAATTATATGTTTACTTTAGAAAGAATCGATGAAAGATATAAGTTGGATTTTTTAAAAAGATTTTCGCAAGATTTTCGCAAGATTTTAAAAGATAAAGAGCTTGATGAGAATTTATTCGG
>NZ_MJXQ01000013.1:0-5230 GCF_001762865.1 Campylobacter sp. BCW_6468 | reverse complement strand
AATATATAAAAATCCCCTTTAACAACTTCACAATCATTCTTTTTAGCAATTTCATAAAGTCTTTCATACATATTTGTTTTAATATAATCATCACTTTCAACTATACCAAGATATTCTCCCTTTGCCTCTTTTATACCAAGATTCATTTGATAACCATAACTTTTCTTATCTGATATTATTACCCTAAGCCTCTTATCTTTTTTTTCATAGTTTTTTAAAACTTCTAAAGTTCCATCAGTTGAATTTGCATCAATACAAAGTATCTCAATATCTTTTAAAGTTTGATTTAATATACTATCAATACATTCTCTTATATATGATATAGAATTTAATGAAGGTACAACAATAGAAACTTTTGGAGTATTATAATTCATCATTTCATCCTTGCTTATTTTTTAACTCATTTTTACAAAATAATACTTTATAGTTTAATACTTCAACAAAATATTAAAACCTAAAATTCTAGCCCATTGTAAATCTTTACCACATTCAATAACATTTGGATTTCCAACTAATGATAATAAAGGTATATCGCTTACACAATCACTATACGCATAAGAATTTTTTAAATCAAATTGTTTTAAGTTAAATTTTTGAGCTAATTTGTAAAGTTTTCTTTCTTGCATGGTATGAATTCCATCTATATTTCCAGTTAATTTATTCTTATAAATTTCAAGATCTACGGCCACAATATTCTCAATATTATAAATTCTAGCAAATTCTTTAATATAAATCGTAAGACCACCTGATACTATAACGATTGTGTGGCCTTCATCTTGATGCCAAAAAAGTCTATCCATAACATTTTGATTAAGATTTGCCATCACATCAGTATAAACAAACTCTTGAGCAATTTCTTCTGCCAAATCAACATCGAGATCAATTAACCATTCATAACGAGGATAAGGAAGGTTTTCTCTTTGAAACCTTTCTCTTCTTGCTAAATTTTTACTTTGCGTATAATTAATATTTTTAGATCCAGCTAAAGGCAAATATCTATCAAGCGTTTGAAAATTAGTTAAAGTTTCACAAAAATCAAATAAGGCCAAAATTTCCTTAGACATATTTTATTCCTTAAAAACATCACAAATTGATTTTAATACCATATCATTCTCCTCTAAAGTTCGACTTGCAATTCTAATAAATTCTCCTTCTAAACCTATCTTATCATTGCAAGTTCTCATATAAATACCATATTTAATCAGCATTTTAGCAACAAAATCTGTACTAGAACTACCATCCAAAAGCTCCACAAGAGCAAAATTAGCCATACTAGGATAAACCTTAAATTGTTTAATTCCACTTAACTTTCTAAAAAAAGTCTGAGTTTCTTGTATATATTCCCTTCTAACCTTGTCATATTCATCAAAAAAGTTTTTTCTTACATATAATCTTAAAAAATATTCACTAAGTCCCGAAGAATTCCACAAATATCCATTTTTCAATAAACCTCTTATCTTATCTTCTGACATAATTGCATAACCTATTCTAATCCCTGCTACGCCAAAATCTTTAGACATACTTTTGATAATAATAGTATTATGAAATTCTTTAAAAAGATACTCAATATTAATCCCATTATAATCCTTATTTTCATAAGCAAAATGAATAAAGGACTCATCAATAATAATATTTTTAACATATTTCAATTCACTTAAAATGTATCTTAATTTCTCATAGTTAATATATCCTCCATCCGGATTATTAGGATTTATTAAAACTACACTATCTGGATTTTCATTTTTAACAAAGTTAAGATAGTGTTCTATATTCAAGTTATAATTATCTTCTTTAGAAAGTTGATAATAAACAACATTTGTTTCAGACTTAGCAAATTCATAATAAGATGAAAAAGTAGGAATATTAACAATGATCTTTTTACCTACAAAATTATGCATTACAGCTTGAATAATCTCTATAGCACCATTTCCAATAAAAACATTTTTAGGATCAATTCCTATAAAATCTGCAACAGTTTTGGCAATTATATTATTTTGAGAAGGATAAAATTCCAAAACTGACCTTAGTTTTTGACCATCTATTAACTCCTCTTTTAAATATCTTAAAAAAAGAGCTGTCGCATAGGGATTAGATAAAAAACAAGAATCAATTTTTATATTTAATTCCGGTATTTGCTCAGCCATGGTAAAAATACTCGGACTATGACTACCAGAAGCATTTTTCAAATCTTTTATCTTTTGCGTAATATTTTTTTCATAATCATTAAGTTTTATCAACATCAAATCCTTGAAGAATACAAAAGTAAAAATAATTCTTACTATAATTGCATCAAACAAGGTGAAAACCTCCTTGTTTTTTAGCAAATTCTTGTATTTTTTCAGCAACATAACTCATTTGATTTCTTGTACCTATACTAATACGACAATTTTTAGAAATAAGATGAGAATAGTTGCGAATAAAAATACCCTCTTTTTCCAAAAACCCTACAAAAAGAGATATATTCTCATTTTGAATCAAAACGAAATTTGCTACAGAATCATTGAATATCCCCCCCCCGCCAGTAGTTAAGGTATTCAAAAATTTCACAAATTCCATCCTAGCACAACTCACTTCATCTACATAATCTCTCATATATTGTAAATCCTCCAATGCTGCATTAGCTGCAATTTGAGATAGCATAGGAACACTTTTTGGATTTCTTAATTTATTTATTGATTCTATATTTTCTGGATGTGAAATTATATATCCTATCCTAAAACTCGCCAATGCAAAAGCCTTAGAAAATGTTCGAGTTATAATTAAATTATTACATTGTTCAACCAAATCACATACACTCTGGCTAGTAAATTCATAATAGGCTTCATCAATAATAAACATTACATTAGGATTATTAATAATTAGAGACTTAATTTTTTGAATATTATAAGATTTCCCGGTTGGATTATTCGGATTACATAAATATAAAAGTTTTATTCTCTTTTCATGTATAAAATATTCTAAACTATCAAAATCTAAATTAAAATTATCATCAAGTGTAAATGAAATAGTTTCAATACCTACCCCATTAGCTCTAGATCTAAAATTATCATAAGTAGGGGAAACAATTCCGATTTTATCACATTTATCTAAAAACACATCGATGATGCATTCATGAGCAGAATCGGATCCTTCAAACAACTCAACAAAAGAACTATTTATCTGTTTGGTATATTCTGCTATTTTATCCAATAAATATAAATTTTTTGTATTCGGATACCAGTTTAAATTTCCATTAACTAAAAATTTTTTAATGCTTTCTATAACATAAGGAGATGGCGGAATCGTAGCCTCATTCCAATCAAGTTTCAAAATATTTGATTGACTCGAATTCCATATTTTGTGTGGAATAGATAAATAAGGAGTAAGTTTTTGAATATTTTTATTTGCTTGCATTATCCAACCTTTTCAAACGCCACAAATCCCCCAATTTCTTATCCCACTCTTTAGGAATAACTTTTTCACCAGCTGCACCATGAGTAAAAGTTAATTCCCCAATATAAATTTTCTTATCAAACTGATATAAATCGACTCTAACATAATCAAAAGGTTTTGCAAGAATCAAAGAAATATTTATCATAGAATCCAAAAGATTAGGTTTTTTAGGAATCATTGTAACATTTTTATTATCATACATAAAATTAAAAGGTGCTAAATTCCATGATAAATCAAACATAGCCCTTTGATAATTATCAAATCTGTCTGTTGTAACTTGTATAAAATTGTTAGATAAATTTTCTTTGTCAAAAATATGAAATTTATATGTATCTGCTGGTTTCTTATTTTCTCCCAACAATAATTCTTCTGCAAAGACTCTAGGCTCTATATCCTTATAATGCCATTCTCTAAATACACTATAATAATTCCATTCCAAATGTTTTTTTAATTTTTTCATAGCATTTGAAAAAACAACAGTATCTCGTAAAAATTCTTGTTTATTTTCAACTATAACATAACCTCCACAATCATGATTAGTTTTTAAAACAAAAGAATTAGGTAATTCGTTGAAATTAATATCATATATATTTTTATATATCCCATATATTTTTGGAAGATATTTGCATTTATTGGTTTCAAAAATTTTATCTTGTAAATCGTCTATATTATTAAATAAAATAGATTTTTCATTTAATATATCGATTTTATCCCAACTATATTCATGATTATCAGACAAAGCGCTAGCTACATAAAATCTCATCTTAATTTTATCTGCAAGAAAAGAATATATACAACTTCTATCATATAAAATTCTATATATTAATTTTTCATTAAATGTAACAGGACATTTAAAGTCTGGAGTATAATCAAAAATTTGTTTATGTCTATTTAATAAAAAGTCATAATCACTTAATTCCTTAATATTTTTTTTTGAGCTACTTATATCTTTTTTATATTGCTTATATATTTTTTTAATTTTAAAAATAAATAAAATAGGATTATTGATAAAAGATTTTCCTAAAATATAGCTTAAATGTTTTTTAGTTTTCAATGCCTGTTCATAATCAGAATATTCCTCTAGAGGGGGAAGCTGTAAATTTGGATAAAATTTAATTGTAGTTTTATAAATTTTTTGTTCAAATTTAAATTGTTTAATCTCCAAAAACAATTTAAATGGAAATTTCAAGATTTGTACTGGATTTTTAAGATCAATCAAAAGTTTACCTATTCTATAAGATAATTGCCATTTAATCCTTTCAGAGGCACCAAAATATAACTTACCAAACATATCATTACAATACCCCATATAGAGAAAATAATAATTTTCTGGGTTTTCAACTATAGAATAAATTATTTTCATATCACCATCCCCGAATAAATTCTCATCAAGCTCTTTATCTTTTAAAATCTTGCGAAAATCTTGCGAAAATCTTTTTAAAAAATCCAACTTATATCTTTCATCGATTCTTTCTAAAGTAAACATATAATTTCCAAAACGATGCAAAGCACATATTGGAGCAAGTGTTTTTTCAAGATCAGGATGTTTTTTTAAAAAATCTCGAATAAAATCATATTCTTCACATGCACAATATACTTTTTCTTTGCTTTTTACGGATGAATTAGGATTATCTCTTCTAAGCATATAAAATGCTTCATTAATAAAATAAATACTTTTAGCAAGAGCAAAAATTTGAAACCATAAACCATTGTCTTGATAGGAAGCTCCTGGAGTTTCGTTTAACTTAATTTGATTTGTTCTTAATAAATCCAATCGGTAAATACCGATTGGATTTAT
>NZ_MJXQ01000012.1:0-14157 GCF_001762865.1 Campylobacter sp. BCW_6468 | reverse complement strand
AAACTCATAATTGGGCGGTAAAGGCAAATTCATCTTCCAAGCAAGTTCAGCAGGTATGTTATGATAATTGATTTTTTCATTTTCATCATTAAGTTTTTTAGGATCAAGTAATGAAGGATAAGGATGGTTTTCTTTTTTATATTTTTCTTTGAAATCATCTGATAATAACCATTCTTCTATAAGATCGAAATTTTTTATAAAATAATTAAAGTTGTGAAAGATATTATCTAGTATAGGTTGATAATCTTGATGTGTTTTTAAGATATTTTTTATTCTTGGAAATTCTTTTAGGAATAATTGTTTATTATCTTGAATAGCTTTTAAAGCTTCACCATTTAATTCTTTAAATTCTTTTAGAATTTCTCTAAAAATTTGAAATTCTTTATTTGCTTTTTTAATATTATTTTTTAATTTAAATCCACCTCCTTTATACCAATTCTGATAAGCCTTAATTAAAACTTCACCTATCATGTAAGATAAATGGAATTTACATCTTAAAGCTTCATTATAATCAGAACATGTTTCTAAACTTGGGTATTTAAGTTGGGGAAAGACTTGTATGATTTGTTGATAAATTTTTTGTTCTTTTTTATGTTGTTTTTTGATTTTATAGAGTTTTTTAAATAATGCTATATACCCCCCCCCGTTATGTCTATGTTCTATCACAGTTTGACCTAGTTTATAAGCTAAATGGTTTTTTACTCTTTCTATGGCTGAATTTGGGTTAAGCATGGGTTTTTCCTTTAAAATAAATCAATCAAAAAAACAAGAAATAATTATATTCAATTATTGATTAGAAAATGATAATAATCCTCAGGCACACCAATATCTATAAAATAATCATCAAAAATACAAGCCCTAGCCTTTAGTTTTTTATAATTTTCTTGTAAAAACTCTTCAAAAGAAAATTTTTCCTGCAAAGCAAAATCATTAAAAATATCTTTAGTTAAAAGATAAATTCCACCATTGATTAAACCTTGCTTTTTAAATACCTTTTCCTCAAAAGAAATTACAAGATCTTGTTCATCAACATTTACTGTGCCGTATCTATCAAAATCATTCATTTGTTTTAAAGCAAGACAAATTTTACTTTCATTTAGCTTTAATTTACTTAAATCTATGTCAAAAAAAGTATCACCATTTAAAACATAAGCTTCATTTTTTACAAATTTCAAAGTCTCTTTTATGGCTCCGCCTGTTCCTAGAGGCTCTTTTTCGATGCTGTATTTTATTTTTATACCTAAAAACTCATCTTTAAAATACTCTTTTATCACTTCATATTTGTATGATACTGCTAAAATTACTTCTTTTATACCTTGCTTTTTAAGATACTCAAAAATAAATTCTAAAAAAGGCTTATCATTTATCGGTGCCATAGGCTTTGGAATGTCTTTTATAATACTTTTAAGTCTTGTTCCTAAGCCGCCACAAAGTATTATTGCTTGCAAGAAAAACCTTTACCAAAAAGCTCTTCTTCGACAATAGCACAAATAATATGTCCTATTAAAATATGCGCTTCTTGAATTCTTGGCGTGCAAGTTGAAGGCACTTTTATACAATAATCACAAAGTTCATTCATAGCCCCGCCACTAGCTCCACTTAAGCCTATACTTATGATTTCTTTTTGTTTGCAAAACTCTAAAGCTTTTAAGATATTTTTACTATTTCCACTTGTTGAAATGCCTATAAAAACATCTCCCTTAACACCTTGAGCTTGCACTTGTCTAGCAAACAAATTTTCATAACCATAGTCATTACCAATAGCTGTTAATATGCTAGTATCTGTAGTAAGTGCAATACTTGCGATACCGGGTCTATCAAAATAAAACCTACTTACAAATTCCCCTGCAATATGCTGTGCATCTGCAGCACTGCCACCATTTCCTGCTAATAAAGTTTTGTTACCATTTTTATAAGCTTTTATGACTTCTAATGAAGCATTTTTAATAAGAGTTATCAAATTCTCATCTTTTAAAATTTGTTCTTTTACTAAAATAGAATCTGCAAAATGTCCTTTTATATAGGAATTTAAATTCTCCATGATTTAACCCCCTCTTTTGTAAATGAAAAATCTTGCACATAGCCTTGCTCTTTTCTTAAAGCTTTGATTAAGTTGTATTTTTTAGTAGGATCTACGAAGAAAAACATAAATCCACCAGCTCCTGCTCCGCTGGTTTTGCCACTATAGGCTCCGTTATCTATAGCAAGTTTATAAATTCTTTCAAGCTCATCATTACTAACGATTTCTGAAATGATTTTTTTTGACCGCCAAGATTTTCCTAAAATTTGCGCCAAAGTACCAAAATCGGCTCTAAATAAAGCTTCTTTCATCTTTATAGCATCTTGTTTTATCGCGTGCATGGCTTCTAAAGATTTTTCATCTCCAAGCTTTCCTTTTTTATGCTCTTCTATATCTTTTGCTTCTCTTGTGATATTTGTAAAATAAAGCACAGTTCTAGCTTCAAGCTCACTAGCTATCCAGTTTTTAATACGCAAAGGATTAACAATGACTCTTTTATTGTTATAAAATTCCATAAAATTAAAACCACCAAAAGTTGCGGCGTATTGATCTTGTGCTCCACCTACTATGCCTAAATCTTCTCTTTCTATCTCATAAGCAAGTTTAGCGATTTCATATTCTCCTAAAGGTAGATTAAGCCATTCTGCAAAGGCTTTTATAACCCCTACAACCAAAGTTGAGCTTCCGCCCAAGCCACTACCACTTGGTACATCCGAATAGGTATGCAAAGAAAAACTCAAAGGTTTTTTTGTAAAATCTTTTACAATGCGATTATAAATACTTTTAAAAATATCTAATTTTCCATCATTTCCTAAGAATTCTTTACTTTCGTACTCACAGTAAGAATTTGTATCAGGAGAATCAAAAATGATTTTTCCATCTTCTCTTTTGATCAAAGTACAATGTATGTATAAAGATATAGTCGCATTTAAAACATAACCTGTATATTTATCACAATATAAATTTATATCAGTCCCACCACCTGCTAGACCGAGACGAAGAGGAGTTTGTGTGCGTATGGTTTTCATAAATCTCCTAATTTATTTATCATATCCAATCAAGTAAAATATTTTGAATATTACATTTATTAATCAATTGCTTTAACTCCCCTATCTTTTTCTCTGAATCATCAAACATATATTCATGTGTTTCACAAGCAATATAATCAATTTTTTTATATATTTTTTTTTCAATAATTTTTTTCATTATCTCAAACTCCATTCCTTCAATATCAAGTTTTAGAAAATAAATCCTTTTATGTTGTGTTAAAATTTCATTTTCGATAAACTCGCATAAATCAATTACTTGAACTTTATATGTTTTTTCCGTCTGACTGTCTTGTACACTTTCAACTATACGATTGCCTTGAGATAGTATCCTATTTCCAAACATAATAAAATCTGTTTCATAATTTCTGTCCGATACTGCTTTTTGAAAAAGTTTTACATTTATATTATTTTCATATTTTTTTCTTAAAAAATAATTTAAATAAATATTTGGCTCAAAGATATAACTTTGCCCGCCACAATGTAAAATAATATCAGTAATTAAGCCTGCATGTCCACCACAATCAATACATACTGGACGATATCCATCCCCCCCCCCATATTTATCGACATAAAGCATCTTGTAAAAAATATCATAATATTGTTTTGGAATTCTGGCATTATCTAATAACAAATTTAATCTACCAAGCCCTTGTGGATCGGCTATAGCACCCTGAATTAAATGCAATGCATTATAAACATTTTCTTGCTTATTCCAATGGTTTAATACTTGCAACTCTGAAATTATCCTTTCTACATCAGCTATTGGTTTCCTAGCTTGCTGATGATTATCAATTTGATAAATCAAGCCATTTAGAGCCTCTTTTAATACTTCCAATTGTTCTTTTTTCATTATTTATCTCCTTTAATTTTAATTAAAATTTGCAAAGCGATTAACTTTCATCATTTTAAACGCTCTTAAAAGCTCTTTAATACCATCTTCTAAAGTATTATCTGGTTTCCAACCTGTAGCCTCTAATTTAGTATTTGAAACCAAATAATCTCTTTTATCTGGATCTTCACCTATGTTGGCTGAATGGATATAAAAATCAGGAATATACTTTTTAATTGTTTCAGCAAGCTGTCTTTTGGTCAAATTTGCAGAACTTAATCCCATGTTATAAGCCTGACCCTTCATCTTATCATAATTCTCAATTCCATGAATAAATCCTTTAACCACATCGCGAACATGAATATAATTGCGTCTAAAATGCTCTTCAAAAAGCACTATAAATTTATCTCTATATGCACGATAAGTAAAATCATTAACAAGTAAATCAAGTCTCATTCTAGGTGAAATTCCAAAAACAGTAGCTAAACGAAAAGTCACACAATTTCCTTTATCGAGCAAATATTGCTCCGCATGCACTTTATCGATCCCATATTCTGAGATAGGACGCAAGGGAGATTCTTCAGTACACATTGCATCTTTTTCTCCTATACCATAACCGCTGTTTGTATTGGGATAAATAAATATTTGAGAAGGACTTGCAAAATCACTTATCATTTTTACGGCTTCATAATTGATCATTTTAGCTAATTTTGGATTTCTTTTACAAAGTGGAGCTCCAACTAAAGCAGCTAGAGGAATAATAATATCAGCTTTTGCTACCTCTTGCCTAATAAGATTTTCATCCATAGCATCACCATTTATAAAAGTAAAATTTTTATTATGAAAACAAGATAAAAGAGAAATTTGATCAAACATCAAATTATCAATCACACAAACTTCATAACCTTTTTCAAGTAAAATCGGCGTTAAAACCGAACCTATATAACCTGCACCACCTGTAATTAAAACTTTTTTTGACATACTTTTCCTTTCGTCTTTGAAAATCAATTTTGTGTTTTATACCATTCATACATCATTTTAATACCATCTTTAAGTTCAATTTTATGCCTCCAACCTAAAGAATGAATTTTTGAGCAATCCATAAGTCTATCCATTGTGCTATCCGGTCTAGAAGTATTGAAAACTAGTTCTCCGCTAAACCCAACTATATTTTTTACCATCAAAGCAACTTCTTTGATTGAATAGTCAATACCTGTCCCTATATTAATATGGGTATTTTTACTTTTTCTATCTTTAATAAGATCTTTAAAATCAATATTTTGCATCGTATAGATAGCTACATCGGCTAGATCGTCACTATGAATAAATTCTCTCCTAACTTTTCCAGTGCCCCAAATTTCTACACTTTTTTTACTAATTCCAAAATTATGCAAATATTCTTTTGCTTCTTCAAAATTATTCATTTTCAAATCTTGAAGGATTTGAGTTATATTACCCTCGCTTAACAATTTTGCTAAATGAAATTTTCTAAGCAATGCGGGTAAGACTCTTGATTTTCCAAAATCAAAATTTGCTTTAGTTCCGTAAAGATTATTTAAAACAAGAGTAATGAAATTAGTACCATATTGAATATTATAACTTTCACACATTATAGCTCCAGCTATTTTGGCTGCACCAAAAGAATAAGCGCCATATTCTAAATCACCTTGAAATAAATATTCCTCTTTCAATGGGTTTTTAGCATTCTCAGGATACATATACCCAGAACCAAAAAATACCAATTTTTTAACATTATTAAGAAATGAATTGTGAATAACATTGTTTTGAATCATCAAATTTTCATAAATAAAATCAGCCCTTTGAGCGACATTTGCAGCACCACAAGGTAAGACTGCAGTCAAAAAAACATATTCTGGCTTTTCTTCTTTAAAAAATTTAGCAACCGCTTGCTGATTAACCAAATCAAGCTCTTGCCTTGTTTTTAAAACAAGATTATTAAATCCTCTTTTTTGTAAGTTTTCTACCAATGCTGTACCTGCGGTTCCTTTGTGCCCCGCTATATATATTTTTGAATTTGTTTGCATCAATAACCTCTAAATCGTATTGGAATTTCTGGATTTGAAATCCAAGGAAAATCTAAATTTTTAAATCCCCCTGCGACATCTCTATATTTCATAATATCAAGATTAATCAAATTTTTTCTTAAATAACTAACCTCCAAAGTGGTACTAAAAAATAATCCTTGAGAATAAAAAATTTTCCCATGGTTGTGAAAATGCGTATGCATTGGAACAAAATATTCATTAAGTTTTTTTAGCAAACTTATTCTTTTTTCCACCCCATCTTGCTCCTCAGGATTGCACCCATGAAATTCAAATATAACTTGTGAGAAATATTTATTTAAAATACTTATATCAATATTTTCAAGCATATCCCATTCGCAATTTTCAATATCACATTGCAAAATATTTGGCTTGCTCTCATCTAAATTATTATCTTTTAAAGCTTGTACCAAAGTAATTGTATTCTCATTATTTACATTACCTATAAATTTTTTATGAAAAACAATATTTTCATGGTCATAAGGACATTTTTCTATACTAGCATCATATTCTATCACCTTAAATCCCCTCTGAGCCATTTCTAAATCCCAAGGAGAACTATCCGAAACACCCAAAGAAAGAGCTTTTGCATTAATATCACTCATATCCCCCCCCCCATTATACATCACATAACCACCATCTCCATTACCACCTATTCTTAACAAATCACACAAAGGCAATTCCAAAGGTCGAATGAGATTTAAATAATTTATGATATTTTGATAACATTGTTCATTATTATTTATACGAATATAATTTCTATCTCTTGCTTGTAATAATAAAAGTAAAATTTCTTTATCTTTTTTATCAATATCTAAATTCGAAATAATATTTGACATTAAGATTTGATAGGACAATTGATTGCTAAGTTTAATATTATTATTTAATTCTTTTAATAATTTTTCCATAATTTATCCTTTATTTTTAGTTGCAAGAATATCGCGATCGGAAAGAATAGGCGTATTTGTTGGCCAATCTATACCAATTCTTTCATCATTCCATGCATAAGTAAATTGATCAGGTGCATCCATATATTCCCCCTCATAAGCAAGTTTATAATAATACACTGCTTCCTTTGAACTCACATAATGAGAATTTCCCATATTTGGTGGTAATAAAATAAGTTGCTGATTTTTATAACTTATAATAAATTTCTCCCATTTTAAATAAGTTGGGGAATCTTTTCTGCAATCAACCACAACTTGATGCACTTCTCCATAGACACAAGTTACAAGTTTGTAAGTTTTCACATCTCCGTGTATTCCACGTAAAACATTAAAATGGGAATTTATAAATTTGTCATGCTTAAATTTAATTCCATCTGGAACCAACTTGCTTAAATATTCATCTGTAAAAGCTGTCCAAATTTCACCTCTTAAATCTCTAAATTTATTAGGAGTTATGATATACACTCCTTTTAAAATTTTTGATTCTTGTATATCAAATTCTATTGCCATTATTTTCCTTTTTTAAATTCTTTTTTTAATTTTTTAACCTCAAACCACAACATAATATATCCTCCTTTATGCCAATTTTTATGAGCTTTGATTATAATCTGTCCTAATTTATAAACAAAACCCTCTTTTTCTTTTAAAGCCGACTCATAATCAGAATAATATTCTAAACTAATAGATTTTTTATCCATTTTATTTTGGCTTTCTTTATGCATATCTCTTATGTAAGACAAAACATATGGCATCCTTATATATCCCCATAAAGATTTAGAATTTTTAATAGCAGCAACGCCAAGTTTATAAGCTAAATGATTACGAATCTTTTTTACAGCACCTATTTCTTGATCGTTTTTAGGAAGATCTTTAAAAATAAACATTTTAAATTGATCAAATATTATAGGATGAAAATTAGGATAATAAGTATTGACCCTAGATTCTGGAATATTAAATTCAGAAAAAATCCTACATGCAACATAGAAAATATTACTATACTGATCAAAATCTTTAAAATAATAATTCATATAAATATCGTAAGGAAAAGTTGGATTTTGGCCATATCCTAGCAATAAGTCGAAAAACTTTTTTTTATTTTTACAAATTACTTGCTCCAACCTATCATCTGCTTCTTTAAATTTTTCATTTTGCAACAACAAATTAATATAAAACACTTCAGAATTTAAGCTACCAGAATCATACCTTAAAGATTTACTTAAATATCTTAATTTTATATCAAAATTTAAATTCAATTGTTCCGAAAGTAAAAAAAGGAAAAAATAATTGCACGATCGATACAAGTCATCAATATTTTCAATATCAATATATTTTAAAATAATCTCATATTGTTCAATGAGCGACAAATGATCAAATATATTGATAAAAATTTTATTTTCTATCCAACTAGCACATCTTGAAAATCCTGTTGTCCCAGAACCAAATATATACTCAGATTTAGACATTAAAACCAATTCAAAAAGTAATCTATCATATCCATTATCTAATTGTTCGAAAGCTATGATATCATCTATTGAAAAAATATTTTCTTGAGCTTGTTTATTAAAAGAACAATATTCTTTTAAATTCTGTATTAAATTAAGATCATCTCCAAAAAAAATAACACGATGTCCTTTTTTTATTTCTTTTAGAGCAATCTCTAAAGCAAATGGGTATGGAAAGATTTTATATCTACAATGATATAGTATATTTCTATAAAATTCATCATGAATAACCTCACCTGTTCTAATATGTATAGCAACAAACTTTCCAATGTCTAAAAATTTACTATGAGCTTTTTCAAAAATTTTTTTAACATGAGATGAAAAATCTATTTGTTTCCAACATGAAACCAACTCTGTTCTATATTCGCCCTCGTCAACATCTGTAAAATATTCACTAAGATCACCTTGAGTTGAATACCACCCCCATTCTTTTTCGTAAGGTTTTTTCAAAATATTTTTAATGCTTTGTCTATACAAACTCCACAATACTGGTGTTTCATAAGCGAATTCTATATCTTGTCTATAATAACTTTTAATAAAATCTTGATCAAACAAATACTCTCTAGTTGGCAAATTTGCCCAAGGAATCAATACTTTACCATCTAATAAATTTTGAATATTATTAATATCTCTCCATACAAAACCGAATTTAAAACCAAATTTTTTAGATATATAAAGAGCATTTAATAATGCTCTCATTCTCTCTCCAAATCCATCATCCCTTCCTGCAATTATGAGAGGTTTTGAATTATCCATTATTATCCTTTCTTAAATTTCTTTCTATATAGCTGTGCAATCTTATAAGGTAAAATCACTATAGCTAAAACATTCCATTTTCTAGATGTTTTTAAAATAAGCTCTCCAAGCTGATAGGAAAAAAAATTTCTAACCATAATTGCCTCATTGTAATCTTTATAAAAACTCAAATCTATGTTTATTTTTTTTTCAGTTAAATAAATTTTTTTTTGCTCATGATGAGAAAAAATTAAAATAGGAATTAAAACTATCAGCTTTATCCATTTTAAAGGATTTTTAATATTTAAAAGTATAACTTTGCCCAATTTATAAGAAAGATGAGATTTTATAATATCTACAGCACCGATAAGGCCAAAATAACAATCATTATCCATATTATATTTAACTCTAATATCTTTACAACTTCTTAAAACAGACCAGTTAAAAAAAGAATTTTTTTGATCTAATGTTATTTTGTTGTTTAACCTAGGAGCGAAAATACCCACTCTATCTTTTACTCCATTAAGAATAAATGGAACATTTCCCATAATTTCGATAAATTTTTTATCTATATAATTATTGCTTAAATAATTCAGATATAAAATAGTTACATTCATATTGTCAAAGATTTTTTCATAATTATCAGTTTTTACTATATACTCCATAAAAAGCATTACCCCATCGATATATTCATCATATCTAAACTTTTGCAAAGCCTCCCCTTCTAAAAAATCAAAAACAGGAATCACTCTACCATCTTTTTTATCATATCCTAAAACCTGACCTTGTAACGAACGAACAAATAATTCTATACCATAAGTATAATTTTCATTTAAAGGGAGCATAAATAAAGATTGAGTTTTAGTTTTATTTAATTTACTACGATATAAATATAAACTGCCAAAAAACATATTTTTAAATTGTTGATTACTTTCAATTCTTTTTACAATATAATCCAAAGTTTCACCCGTGCCACAGCACTCAACAAAAGCAAAAATTTCTTGTTTATCAATTTCTTGATCCAAATACTCATCAATTAGCTGTATTTTTAACTTATCTTTATTTCTAAAAGGCTCTCTCCAAGACTCTCGAGAACCATACAAGTATTTTGTTTTAATATTAATTTTTTTTGCTTGAATTAACATATCGGTCATTTTTTGCAATACATAACCATCTCTTGCTATAAAATATAAACATCTAATAGAGTTTTTTAAAGCAATATTTAAAATCCACTGAACATAAGGTAATAGCATAGGGGCACCAAATGAAACTCCTATCTCTTGCAAGTTAGTCAAGGTATTCTCAAGTCTTATCTTTTTAGATATTCCAATTATTTTTTGCAAATCCATATCTAATGAATTACGGTTTAATGCAAATTCTTCATATGGAAGCAACTGATTAATATAAAAATTTGTAGAAATTTCCAAATTTGAGGGCTTAAGATAATCCGCCACCCAATTATCGCCGCAATGAATCCATTTTTTTGGATCAACTTTTTCTAAATTTAATATAGCCTTAAACAAATTCCCGCTATTTTTTTTTAATCTAAACTCTGATGACATATATATTGGAATATTATTAAAAATAGGGGAAAATTTATTTAAAAAGGTTCTAATAATAGAAGAACTAAAATACATATCAGAAATTAAAACAACTCTCTTTTCATTTTTAATAAGCTCTTCAACCAATTCTATATTTTTTTTAATTGGATATAATGTCTCTTTTTCAGTATTAATTTCGAGTTTCATTAACTCCTCTTTTTGTTGAAAACTTAAAGAAAAATTCTGCTGTAATAAATTATAAATTTCATCAAAATTGGTATCTTCATATTTATTTTTACACACATTTCGATAATAATACTGCTCAACCTCCACTCTTATTCTATCAAAATTTTTAACTAAATTTAAAGGAAAATCCATATTTCTCATTTTTTGTTTCATTATTAAAAATACAGCACTAGGTTTAGCTATGTTTCTAGAAATTAAAGTGTCAAAAATATCAAAAGAAAAAAGTACATAATTTTCTTGATTAATACGATATAAATATTGATTTTTACAAATTTCATCTCGAACCATTTTTAAAATATTTTTTTCATAAATTTCATAAGTGGATGTTTGAAGATAATTATTCCTAGAATTTGCACCCATTGCATCTAACTTATTTTTATTTTTATACGCTTGTATAAAAGCATTTTTTAAAGAATCTACGCTACCGGTTTTAACCAACCATCCACTATTTTCATCTAAAATATATTTAGCTCCAATATTTTCAGTTAATATCAATGGTTTAGACATCATCGCACCTTCCAATGCAACCAAAGAGCACGATTCATCTCTAGATGGTACAACCATAACATTGCATTGGAAAATCAAAGAGTGTATTTTTTTTCTATCTCTTAATTCCCCGTGATAAAAAATGTTTGGAAATTTTTTGGCTAATGATAAAATCTTGGGGAAAAAATCTTTAGCTCCCTCCCAAAATCTTCCAGCAAAATGAAGCTCACATTGATCCCTTATATCTACTGGAAGATCAATGAAAGCTTGTAACAGCACATCATAACCTTTTCTTTTTTCAATAGTCCCTAAAGCTAAAAATTTTAATTTATCTGACTTTATCTGTTTTAAAAAATCGTCATGCTTTTCATAAAAAACATCATCTACATAATTATGTAAAACCTCTACATTTTTATTATAATTATGAATTATAAAATCCTTTGCATACTCACTAACCACATAAAGTTTTTTAGCTTTTTCTAAAGCCAACTTCCTTTCTGGCTTCCAAAAAAAATCAGGAAGATTTTCAGCCTCTCTAATATACCAAACAACAGGAGTTAAATTTTGGATCAACTCAACACATTTATATACTACTATAGTATTTGCTATGACCAATGAATATTTTGAAATTCTTTCATGCACCCATTTAGAATCAATATCATCTTCTGAAATAACTTCAACATATACGCCTAATTTATCAAACTCACTAATATAAGGTCCTTCATTATAGGTCCAAATATCTACAGCATATTTATTATTCAATAATACTTCACATATTCTTTTAAAACTATTTAAAGCTCCTGTATATTCTAGTTCTGGAGTAATAAGAAGAATTTTTTTTATCATAATACACTTTCAAATTAAATATTCATGTTTTGTTTTATTGCTAGAACGCCATTTTCCAATTTCTGCCCATTGTGATACCTTGCAATATCTACAAAAAGGAATAGGCTTAGAAAGAAAAAATAAAATTTCTTGATAATCCTTGGCTTTATAAATATCAATAAAGTCAAATTCGCAAACTTCAAAATGATTTCCATACTTTTTATTAAAATGCTGTACATGTGCAGGAAAGGTACAAGTAAATAGCTTTCCATCTTTAAACTGAACACAGTGATTTGCCATACTACAATTTGTAAAACTATGGTAATTATCACAATTTCCAGAAGGATCTAGAGAAAATTTCCAAGAAGTTTTTTCCAACTCTCCATTGTTAAAAAATATCAAGGGGATATCATATTGATCACACTTATCTTTAATCAAATCCCAATTAATTTTTATAGGATACTTTGTTGGACGAATTTGCATTTTATTCCTTTGGCATGAATTCCAAAAATCCTCATTTTGCTTATCAAGTAAAATACCATTAGTTACCAACCAAATGGCACTTTTTGGAAAAAAATATCTTGTAATGTCAAAAAACTGTATACAATTGGGATTTAAAAGAGGTTCGCCACCCATCAATCTAAAAGTTCCGACAATACCTTTAGATATTTCTGAAAGTCTTTGCATATCTTTTTTAAAAATTTCTATATCTGGAAATTCTTTTTCAGCTATTTGTGAAAAATGATTACAACCAAAACAATTTAAATTACATGATTCGGCTAAATGAATTTCAACAATCTCTAAAAAAGCTTGAGGTGTAATTTTTCTTAAATGAAAATCTAATACTTTATAGTGCTCTTTTTTTAATTGCGATAATTCTATCTTTGTATTATTAAGATCTATCTTTGTATTATTAAGATCTATCTTTGTATTATTAAGATCTATCTTTGTATTATTAAGATCTATCTTAATTTTTTCATGTTGCTTGAAATTTTTTATGATAGACAAAAACCATTTTTTAAATCGCTGCATTAAAACATCCTTTAAAACAAACTGCCAAAAATATTATATCATCTTATTCTTATATTCCTTATATCTTTTTTTTAACATAAATGGCAAAATAAAAATCTTCCCTTTATACCATCCCTTAAAAGAAAGCAAAATCAATTTTCCAAATTTATAAGATAAATGCTCTTTTATAACTAATGCTTCATGATAATCCAAATAACACTCTAATGGAAGAAGCTTCAAATCTGGTCTAAATTGTACAATAGACCTATAAACTTTATGCTCAAAATTATGCTCAAGGCAAATTTTGAGCATAAGAAAAGGTAATTTAATAATTTTATTAAATGACTTTGCCTCAACAACAACTTTACCCAATCTATATACCAGCTGGTTTTGCAAACGAGCTCTAGCTCCTCTAGAAAAATAATAATATATTACAGGATTTTCAATTATTTTATTAATTCTTTGCATATTTATATTTCCGAATAAATTCTCATCAAGCTCTTTATCTTTTAAAATCTTGCGAAAATCTTGCGAAAATCTTTTTAAAAAATCCAACTTATATCTTTCATCGATTCTTTCTAAAGTAAACATATAATTTCCAAAACGATGCAAAGCACATATTGGAGCAAGTGTTTTTTCAAGATCAGGATGTTTTTTTAAAAAATCTCGAATAAAATCATATTCTTCACATGCACAATATACTTTTTCTTTGCTTTTTACGGATGAATTAGGATTATCTCTTCTAAGCATATAAAATGCTTCATTAATAAAATAAATACTTTTAGCAAGAGCAAAAATTTGAAACCATAAACCATTGTCTTGATAGGAAGCTCCTGGAGTTTCGTTTAACTTAATTTGATTTGTTCTTAATAAATCCAATCGGTAAATACCGATTGGATTTAT
>NZ_MJXQ01000011.1:0-7866 GCF_001762865.1 Campylobacter sp. BCW_6468 | reverse complement strand
TGAACTTACCCTCTCAAATATAAAAGATAAAGAACAAATTTATTTAAAAGCCCAAAAGGATTATGATGAATTAGTACAACATAATTTCACTCAAAGAATTTTAAATGATAAAGATTCTATAGTGGATGGAATTTATAATGAAAGGATTAAAAAGGTTCATACTCAAACCATAGACTTAGCTAAAAATGTCAATGTAGGAGGAGAATACTTAACTAATGTAGGCTTATCTAAAGATACCATAGTAGGATTAAGCAATACCTTAAATGTAGGAGTAGATAATAAAGTAAGAGTATCTAAGAATTCTAGCGAATATGTAGGAGAAAACAAAGATATAGAAATAAGTGCTAATCAAAACACTATTATCCATAAGGATGAGATAAGAAATGTGAAGGGAAATAAAAAGGAGGTGGTTGAGGGGCATTATGATATTAATATAAAAGAAACATTAAAAATCCAAACAGAAAAAGAGACTTCTATAAGAAGCAAAAATAATCTACTAATCACCACCAATGCTTCAATGGGCTTTGAAACAGATAAAAATAATACCTTTGTATCTGATAATTCATTATCGCAAACAAAAACAGATTATGAAGTAAAAGCAGGCAATCAAATCCTCCACCAAGTAGGCGATACTCAAATTGTTACTAAGGGAGATTATGTGATTATTAAAGCAGGTGGAGTTGAAGTAGTGATAGATTCTAATGGGCTTGTGGTCAAAGGTGGAGAGATTAGGGCAGAGTAATGGAAGTACTTAATCAAAAAAATAGTTTAAATATTAGGCTTTTAAGTTCTAATAATATTCTTCTGCATAATCAAGAATTTAAGCTTTATGAAATAGCACAGGGCAATAAAAATGAAATCAAGACTATTTTTACAACCAATAGAATGGGGGAAGCTCATTTAAATGCTAGTGAAATTTTTAGTAAAGAAGCACAAAGCTTTGAATTAATTTTAAACCAATCTAGTGTTTATAAAAACAAACCCATCTATAATCATAGATTTTTATTAAGAAGTTATGAGTATGGGCATTGGTGTGAAATAAAATTTGAAAGAAAGGCAGATAAAGGCTCTATAAACTCTATTAGGCTAAAATCCAAAGAATTTACCTTAGAAAATAATGAAAAAATAGTGCGTAATTTCTATACTTTTGGTGATATAGTAGAATTTGAAGCTATTTATGAGGATGCAAAAATCAAAGAAGAGCAAATTAAATGGGGTTATGTTTTTATTCAGGATAAAAACACCTTAGATAAGTTAAACAAAAACCAATTAACTAATGACAAAAAGGAAAGTTCTTTATTTGATGAAGAAATTTTAAAAGATTGTTTTTATATTGAAAAAGAAGAAGATAAAGCCCTATTATCTTCTTCTATCATTTATAGACATTTAGAAAACAACAAAGCTTATTGTGGAAAACATCTTAGTTTGCAACTACCAAACCCTAAAGACACACAAGAGCAAAAAACACTATTAGTCTTTGCTTATAAAGAAATACCCAATTATAATGCCTCTTATCTTATAAGAATTAATGATTATCCACAAATTACCATTGATTGCACTCTAGCAGAAACACTAAGGGCACATACAAACAAAGATGAAATCTCAAGGCTTGGTTGGGGGGTAAGCTATATCTGTCAAAGATTATGGCATGATAATCCAAGTGATGCTAAAGAATTAAAAGATTTAACCTTTAGAAGCTCTACTTCACAAGATTTTATAGATACTATCCCTAATGAAACAATGAAAACAATAGTAAAGGAGATATTGCCTAGAGTAGAGATGCAACAATTAAAGACTGACAACACAAAATCAAGAGATAAAGCAAGATTTTATGCGGAATTAGATTGGGATAGTTTTTATATGAAGTTTCCTATAATGCAAGAGCTAAAGGGCGAGTATATGAATCTCAAAAAGCTTTTTGGAGAAGAATCTGATTTTCAAAAACAATTCGAAGATTTTCTTAATGATACTTTACTAGATATAAAAAACATTAAAAATACACAAGAATATACAATGGCACTCAATATCCAAGCAATGAAAGAGAATAAGACGAAGAATGCAGAAGTCTTTAAGCTATATAAAAAAGAGGAAACACTCCCAGAAACTCATAAAGCTATAAAAGACTTACAAAAACCATCAGATATTATCGATAATAGTTTATATTTTCAAAGGTTTGATATAAAAAATGATGTGTTTTTACCGCATTTAGGCTTAAGTAAATTTGATGCATTTTCATTGCAAAACTCCATACAACATGAAAAAGAAGTTTTAGATAAATTCCACTCTAACCCAAAATACAAGCAGAATTTTGCTCTATACTCTATCGCAGGGGCTTTTAATATCTTATATATACCAAGCCTTATACAAATCACGAGAGTTACAAGATTCTATAATTACCATTCTTTATATGCTGCGTGCAAAAAGGTGCGTGCTTTTATCATTGATACTGTGAATTTTAATAATAATGGTAGCGATCAGCCTATTGGGGCATGGGATTATGAGAAGGTAGGATTTGATTTATATAATTCGATAATGCAATACCGAAATACAAAATTTCATTTTAAATATACCTCACCAAAATCATTCTTATTTCCCTTATATAATTCAGACTTTCTAAAAACAAAACAGTATTTTAATCTAGGCTTAGATTTCTTTTTATATAGCTCTACATTTTTGGATATGGATTTTAGTCATACGCAAATGCAAGATACTGCTTTTATAGTGGGGAAGTAAGATGTTTTTTGCTGGTGGTGATTATGAGCCTTTTATATATGGGCTTAGTCTTATTGCATACTATTTTCTACCCCTTTATTGTCTGACGCTTTTATTGTATAAATATAAGCCTCAATATGTGAATCTTACTCTACATATTGGAGCTTCAGTGTTGTTATACTTAGCTATGTGGGTAATATTTGTCGATACAACTATTATCAGCCTTTTTGAAATTTTTCAAATGTTTTTAATCCCCATTATCTTGCAAATTATACATCTTACCTTTATACTCTATGCTATTATCTATACTTATTTTGATATGCAAAAGATTTCATTTACAAAGAGACTAGGCAGATATATCGTTTCATTTTTTATTGGGATTGGACTACTTATCCTTTCTTTTGTAATGATGTATGCTATTGGATATTATATCAGCTCATGGTGTGATAGATATTATCTTAAAATCGATGAGAGAAATGAGGCGATTCGCACTATAACTTTTTATGTTCTTGTTGTGGTTTTTCCCAGTATAATTACACTACTCCTTAGCTATATCCTCTATAAAAATCATAAGTCATTTTTTACTAAGATTCTATATAGAATCTTATCTATGATAGGCAAGGACAAACCATAATGCAAAAACTTATATATCAAAACCACGACTACCAACAAATACAAATCCAACAAACACAGAAACATTTCAATCTTGGTTGTGATTTTATAGTTACAAGCAAAGGTTTTAAAAATATTAAGATTCCAAATAATTTGGATACAAAGAATCTATTGAGGATTATAGTAAAAAGTGAGGCGAGATAATGACTGATGGATTTGGGTTTTTAGCATATGTCTTTACATTGCCTGTATTGATTCTTGGTGGTATATCTTATGTATGTATAGTATTTTTGATAAGATTTCAAAGCTTTTGTGGGTTTGTATGTTCAAAAAGTTTTTGGATTGCTTGGCTTTTTTCATATTATTTATTATTTTTGATTATCTGCATTACTTGTGAATGGGAGTTATTAATAATGTATATCTGTGGTATTTCTTTACCTTTGGTATATTTTTTAAGAAAATTTTTTATGCAATCATATTCAAATCTAGCTCTAAACGAATTTTCATTATGGATTATCCCAATGAGTATTTTCTCTCTTTGTATTCATAGTAGCCTGTGCGTTGCTATTGCATGGATGTTAATATTTTTTCAAACAAATTATGATACCCAAACACTTCAATCTTGGCTTAGATTTCTTTTTATATAGCTCTATATTTTTAGATATTGTGCTAGAGGAGTAGTTATTATGTTTGAAGCGACAAAAAATACAGAGTAAATTAAAAGAGTTCTTATGCAAAAGTTTTTAATAGTTTTAGGATTGTGTTTAATGTTAGCCATTAGTGCTAATGCACAATCCCCAAAAGAAGCCAAACCTAGTTTTGATTGTGCTAAAGCAAGTACAAAAGTAGAAAAGATGATTTGTAATGATAAAAGTGGGGAGTTACAAAAACTTGATAGATTGTATTCTAAACTCTATTTTTCAATACTAAAGAGTATCCCAAAAGATACAAAAGAGGGGCAAGAGACAAAAAAACAAATGCAAAAATTTGCTAAAAATTTTATAGATTATAGAGACAATATGCGTTGTTTTTTATTGGCAAAAAATGATGATGAAAAAGAAGTGGAAGAAGTATTTAACAAAGGACGCGAAAATGGAATAATGTATGAAAATCTTGACTCGGTTCATTTTGGTTTTAAACCACATCATTACAAGCCTTGTATAGCAAGGGTTTATAAAATGGGAATTTTATTGCTTAGCACCAATACTATCATAGATACAAGTTTTCTCATAGACAAAGATACTTTTTATACTTGCAAGGGCAATATGATACTCGATATTTTTTCTATTAAAGGTTTAGTAAAGTTTAGATTTTACAATAAATTGTTTCCACAAGGATATAAAGAAACCATTATAGAAGCCTCCAAAGCATTACAGGAATTAAGCTCAAATGGTCGCTATACTCAAGTATGTGTGTTTGAAGATGAGGGATTTATATGCACAAATGGAGGGTGTGAGTTTGATTTAGATGAAATGCAAACTAGAGTTATTCAGCCACTTGATAATTTTATTCAAAATATAGATTTTAGGAAACTAAATGCCAATTAAGACAACAAATTTAAGCTATGAGGAATTTTATAATAAACTTTTTAGTCTATTAAGGTTGGTTGAAGGGATTAGAACAAAGATTTATGCTGATAGTGCAGATGATCCAAAAATTACCATTGGTATAGGATTTAATATTGACGAAGATAAATGGAGAAATGTTATTTTGATGTATAAAGCAGGGATTTTGCAATACACAGACTTAGAAAATGGCGTCTATACCCTAGCTAATATACTAGGCAAACAATCACAATCTATGCAAATTCTCATTAATACAACTTCTAAAGAAATAAAAGATAAGATTAATGAATATAAGGCAAGTAATAAAATTCAAAAAAATACCTATCAAACAGGTAAAAACCCAAATCAAAATATGATTAATTTACAAAAAGATATCAATGCCATTTTGCAAAATAATATAAAAATCTACAATCAAAATCCTGAAAATATTAACCAAAAACTTGATGAAAATATAGTTTTTAAGCTTACAGATAACGAAGCAATAGAAGTTAAAAATATCATCAGTTTTAGTGAAATTAGGGCACTAAGACACAAATTAAACAAATGGAATGCAAATCATCTTACTTCTTTTAGTAAGACAGAATTAACCAATCCACAAGAGTTTATTCCCTTATTGTCTATTTATTATCAGCGTCCAGCAAGATTTAACCCAGAGAGTGGACTCATCTTGCTTCAAAAAGCCCTTAAAGATAAGAATAGATTCTTAGCGTGGTTTTCTGTGCGTTATTATGCTGATATACGACAATTCAAAAACCCTTATTATTCTCGCAGAATCCAAGAAGCCGCTATGTTTGGCTTAAGCAATAAGAATCAAAATAATAATATTGAATATTTTTCAACAAGTCTTGATATTTTCTCTTATCTTAATTTTAACTTTAGAGAAGCCAATGCCAAGCAAGGACTGAAGCTGTCAGATAAATACACTTACCTTTCTTTTATGCAAACTTATAAGAAATGCAAAGAAGTTGATGAAAAAGCAGAGTATCTCTTAAGAGAATACAGTACATATCATACTAAAGACAAACACTATTATTCTTATGTTGCTAAAGAAGAATTTCAGGGTATAGCTGATATTCTCTCCCTCTATCTATCCTACCTAAACACCCTCACTCAAAAAAATTTTAGCTTAGATAATATTTATTGTATTGCTAATTATTGTGAGAATTTAGGCGCTAATAAATTGGATAATGTTGCCTTGCTTAATAAAACTTTAAGACAAAAGTTTGAAAAACTAGAAGCAAATACACCCCATAATATTCTTATCCTCTATCCAAATCCTACTCCATCTATTATACAAATAGAACAACCTAAAAATACTTTTATTACCCTACTTATAGGAGCAAAAGCAAAAATAGATTGCACTAAATTGATAGAAGATCAATGTGAGCTAATGTATTTAAAATATGATCCAACACAAGAAGAACAACAAGCAATTAATCCACAAGCTTTTTCTTGTAGCACCCAAGAAGAACTTATTTTAAAAAAAGAAAATGAAATATACTTTAAAGCAGTAAAAAACAATATATCATATTTTATTAATAAAAACGATGGAATTTTAAAAGTTGCTCTTACTGGCAATGAAGAAAATGCTATAGAATTATACAGTTTTGCTAAAGAAAATCAATTTAAAATTTTACAAGATAAAGCTTCAAAGATGCTAAAAATCTATTTAAAACTAGAAAGATATAGTAGCGAAGAGATTTTATTACATAGAGGGGGAAATTTTGAATTAACACTTAATAATCTTAAGATTTTAGATAAAAATGGAAATAATCATGAAACCATCACTAAAATATTTCTTCATAATTGTGAGAATAGAAGGATTTATGAAAGTTTAAAGCTAGAGTATCAAGAAGGCATTTATAAGAGCAGTTTTAAAATTGATTTAATTTTAGATGAAAACTCTTCTTTTTTTAAAAGGGCTACAAAATGTATTATAGCTACAAAAACCTTAGAAGGCTTTAGCACAAGTCAAATGCATAAAATTGGAAATGTGGCAATAGTCTCTTTAAGTTCTGCAGATAAGAAAGGTGGAAGCTATACTTTTACAAATAAGGTAAGCATGCAAGATTTTGGAGAAAATCTTTATTTAGATACTGAGGCAAATGGGTATGAAAAACAAATAAAAAATTCAAGAGAGAATTTATATATCACAAATTTGAAAGCTTATAAAGAAAAAGAACAGCAAAATACTACTGATAAAATCCCTTACAATGAAACTATTTTTATTAGAGCCTACTTAAATAATGAGGAGAAATTTTTCTTCGATGAGACAATTAAATGGGCATATTGTATAAAAAAAGAAGAGGAATTAGAATGTAATCAATCTAAAATTAAAATTTTAGAAAATCTTCAAGGAAATGATATAACCTTTAATACTTCTATGCTTTCACAAGATGATAGGAATAAACTTTATAATATGAATGAAAAATATCAATTAATCTTATTTGCTTATTTTAGTGCACCTGCATTTAAAACAACACAAGGAATAACGCATTTAGTGTTAAAATGACTAAAGATTTAAACTATACAAAACAAAGCCATTGAACTTACCCTCTCAAATATAAAAGATAAAGAACAAATTTATTTAAAAGCCCAAAAGGATTATGATGAATTAGTACAACATAATTTCACTCAAAGAATTTTAAATGATAAAGATTCTATAGTGGATGGAATTTATAATGAAAGGATTAAAAAGGTTCATACTCAAACCATAGACTTAGCTAAAAATGTCAATGTAGGAGGAGAATACTTAACTAATGTAGGCTTATCTAAAGATACCATAGTAGGATTAAGCAATACCTTAAATGTAGGAGTAGATAATAAAGTAAGAGTATCTAAGAATTCTAGCGAATATGTAGGAGAAAACAAAGATATAGAAATAAGTGCTAATCAAAACACTATTATCCATAAGGATGAGATAAGAAATGTGAAGGGAAATAAAAAGGAGGTGGTTGAGGGGCATTATGATATTAAT
>NZ_MJXQ01000010.1:0-109733 GCF_001762865.1 Campylobacter sp. BCW_6468 | reverse complement strand
ATATAAATACTTACACAAATATTTATACTATTTAATCCTTTGTTTAATCCCCTTTTAAGTTTAATTGGTTATACTTTCATTTCCTTTTTTTGAAAAAAGGACTTAAAATCTTTTAAATTATAAAGTTTCACTAGCTTAGTAGATTTTATAAATTAACTCTTTTGGTTTTTGTCTTATAAACTAAAAGCTTTTTTATAAATCTTGTTTTTTAATTTAAAAACTTTTCTTTTAAAAATGATTTTTTGTTTTGTTCTTTTAACTTAGTATTGTTATTCAAATCTTATTAGTCAATCTTTGAAATCTAAATAAGTGATCGATTGAGCCAGAAAGATTTAGGCATAAGTAATTATGTAAAATCTATTCAATCTAATAATTAAAAAGATTAAAAGTTTTTCTTTTAATCTTTCATAACTTTTTCTTTGAAGAAAAAGATTAAACTATCTATAATTTTTATGGAGAGTTTGATCCTGGCTCAGAGTGAACGCTGGCGGCGTGCCTAATACATGCAAGTCGAACGATGAAGCTTCTAGCTTGCTAGAAGTGGATTAGTGGCGCACGGGTGAGTAAGGTATAGTTAATCTGCCCTACACAAGAGGACAACAGTTGGAAACGACTGCTAATACTCTATACTCCTGCTTAACACAAGTTGAGTAGGGAAAGTTTTTCGGTGTAGGATGAGACTATATAGTATCAGCTAGTTGGTAAGGTAATGGCTTACCAAGGCTATGACGCTTAACTGGTCTGAGAGGATGATCAGTCACACTGGAACTGAGACACGGTCCAGACTCCTACGGGAGGCAGCAGTAGGGAATATTGCGCAATGGGGGAAACCCTGACGCAGCAACGCCGCGTGGAGGATGACACTTTTCGGAGCGTAAACTCCTTTTCTTAGGGAAGAATTCTGACGGTACCTAAGGAATAAGCACCGGCTAACTCCGTGCCAGCAGCCGCGGTAATACGGAGGGTGCAAGCGTTACTCGGAATCACTGGGCGTAAAGGGCGCGTAGGCGGATTATCAAGTCTCTTGTGAAATCTAATGGCTTAACCATTAAACTGCTTGGGAAACTGATAGTCTAGAGTGAGGGAGAGGCAGATGGAATTGGTGGTGTAGGGGTAAAATCCGTAGATATCACCAAGAATACCCATTGCGAAGGCGATCTGCTGGAACTCAACTGACGCTAAGGCGCGAAAGCGTGGGGAGCAAACAGGATTAGATACCCTGGTAGTCCACGCCCTAAACGATGTACACTAGTTGTTGGGGTGCTAGTCATCTCAGTAATGCAGCTAACGCATTAAGTGTACCGCCTGGGGAGTACGGTCGCAAGATTAAAACTCAAAGGAATAGACGGGGACCCGCACAAGCGGTGGAGCATGTGGTTTAATTCGAAGATACGCGAAGAACCTTACCTGGGCTTGATATCCTAAGAACCTTTTAGAGATAAGAGGGTGCTAGCTTGCTAGAACTTAGAGACAGGTGCTGCACGGCTGTCGTCAGCTCGTGTCGTGAGATGTTGGGTTAAGTCCCGCAACGAGCGCAACCCACGTATTTAGTTGCTAACGGTTCGGCCGAGCACTCTAAATAGACTGCCTTCGTAAGGAGGAGGAAGGTGTGGACGACGTCAAGTCATCATGGCCCTTATGCCCAGGGCGACACACGTGCTACAATGGCATATACAATGAGACGCAATACCGCGAGGTGGAGCAAATCTATAAAATATGTCCCAGTTCGGATTGTTCTCTGCAACTCGAGAGCATGAAGCCGGAATCGCTAGTAATCGTAGATCAGCCATGCTACGGTGAATACGTTCCCGGGTCTTGTACTCACCGCCCGTCACACCATGGGAGTTGATTTCACTCGAAGCCGGAATACTAAACTAGTTACCGTCCACAGTGGAATCAGCGACTGGGGTGAAGTCGTAACAAGGTAACCGTAGGAGAACCTGCGGTTGGATCACCTCCTTTCTAGAGTACAAAGTAATAAGTCTCACAACTATTACTTCAATATATAAACTCAATTGATTCTTGTTTAGATTTCAAAGATTGATGATAAAGCTAATTGTTTATGGGGAATTAGCTCAGCTGGGAGAGCGCCTGCTTTGCACGCAGGAGGTCAGCGGTTCGATCCCGCTATTCTCCACCATTTATTAAGGGCCTATAGCTCAGCTGGTTAGAGTGCACCCCTGATAAGGGTGAGGTCACAAGTTCAAGTCTTGTTAGGCCCACCATAAAAAAGATTTGAATAAAGAAGCTTTAAAATCTAAAGCAAGTATATAAAATAGATTAAATATAAAATATAAACTCTATACTTAGATTTATTTTTTATCTTTAACTATAAAAGAATATACTTTAATAGATATAAGTAGCATATACATTATGCATTTATATTTATAATGATTATGTTAATATATATACTTCCTTTAGGTTTTAAACCTAAATGTTCTTTTTAATTATCATTGTTAAGAGTCACAAGCAAGTTTTAATAAAAACAATTTTACAGGACTTGTTAAAGGATAAAACCTATTTATCTTTTCTTTAGTTTAACTTACTTTTAGCTGTCTTCTCTTCTATGAATAAAGAGAATATTAGATTTAAGGATTATAAATTAAAGACAAGTTTCAAACTCACTGCTTAGTTGAGACTAAATCATTTAGTTTTATATTAAGTGTTTGAATGCTTTCCGTCTTAAGATAAAGAAGTCTTATCATAAAAACTTTAACAAGGAAGTGATGCGTTTTAGAATCAATAATAAAAGGTAAAAAAGGTAAGCTACTAAGAGCGAATGGTGGATGCCTTGACTGGTAAAGGCGATGAAGGACGTACTAGACTGCGATAAGCTACGGGGAGCTGTCAAGAAGCTTTGATCCGTAGATTTCCGAATGGGGCAACCCAATGTATAGAGATATACATTACCTATATAGGAGCGAACGAGGGGAATTGAAACATCTTAGTACCCTCAGGAAAAGAAATCAATAGAGATTGCGTCAGTAGCGGCGAGCGAAAGCGCAAGAGGGCAAACCCAGTGCTTGCACTGGGGGTTGTAGGACTGCAATGTGCAAGAGGTAAGTTTAGCAGAACATTCTGGAAAGTATAACCATAGAGGGTGATAGTCCCGTATGCGAAAAACAAACCTTAGCTAGCAGTATCCTGAGTAGGGCGGGACACGAGGAATCCTGTCTGAATCCGGGTCGACCACGATCCAACCCTAAATACTAATACCAGATCGATAGTGCACAAGTACCGTGAGGGAAAGGTGAAAAGAACTGAGGTGATCAGAGTGAAATAGAACCTGAAACCATTTGCTTACAATCATTCAGAGCCCTATGTAGCAATACAGGGTGATGGACTGCCTTTTGCATAATGAGCCTGCGAGTTGTGGTGTCTGGCAAGGTTAAGCAAACGCGAAGCCGTAGCGAAAGCGAGTCTGAATAGGGCGCTTAGTCAGATGCTGCAGACCCGAAACGAAGTGATCTATCCATGAGCAAGTTGAAGCTAGTGTAAGAACTAGTGGAGGACTGAACCCATAGGCGTTGAAAAGCCCCGGGATGACTTGTGGATAGGGGTGAAAGGCCAATCAAACTTCGTGATAGCTGGTTCTCTCCGAAATATATTTAGGTATAGCGTTGTGTCGTAATATAAGGGGGTAGAGCACTGAATGGGCTAGGGCATACACCAATGTACCAAACCCTATCAAACTCCGAATACCTTATATGTAATCACAGCAGTCAGGCGGCGAGTGATAAAATCCGTCGTCAAGAGGGAAACAACCCAGACTACCAGCTAAGGTCCCTAAATCTTACTTAAGTGGAAAACGATGTGAAGTTACTTAAACAACCAGGAGGTTGGCTTAGAAGCAGCCATCCTTTAAAGAAAGCGTAATAGCTCACTGGTCTAGTGATTTTGCGCGGAAAATATAACGGGGCTAAAGTAAGTACCGAAGCTGTAGACTTAGTTTACTAAGTGGTAGGAGAGCGTTCTATTTGCGTCGAAGGTATACCGGTAAGGAGTGCTGGAGCGAATAGAAGTGAGCATGCAGGCATGAGTAGCGATAATTAATGTGAGAATCATTAACGCCGTAAACCCAAGGTTTCCTACGCGATGCTCGTCATCGTAGGGTTAGTCGGGTCCTAAGTCGAGTCCGAAAGGGGTAGACGATGGCAAATTGGTTAATATTCCAATACCAACATTAGTGTGCGATGGAAGGACGCTTAGGGCTAAGGGGGCTAGCGGATGGAAGTGCTAGTCTAAGGTCGTAGGAGGTTGTACAGGCAAATCCGTATAACAATACTCCGAGAACTGAAAGGCTTTTTGAAGTCTTCGGATGGATAGAAGAACCCCTGATGCCGTCGAGCCAAGAAAAGTTTCTAAGTTTAGCTAATGTTGCCCGTACCGTAAACCGACACAGGTGGGTGGGATGAGTATTCTAAGGCGCGTGGAAGAACTCTCTTTAAGGAACTCTGCAAAATAGCACCGTATCTTCGGTATAAGGTGTGGTTAGCTTTGTATTAGGATTTACTCCGAAAGCAAGGAAACTTACAACAAAGAGTCCCTCCCGACTGTTTACCAAAAACACAGCACTCTGCTAACTCGTAAGAGGATGTATAGGGTGTGACGCCTGCCCGGTGCTCGAAGGTTAATTGATGGGGTTAGCATTAGCGAAGCTCTTGATCGAAGCCCGAGTAAACGGCGGCCGTAACTATAACGGTCCTAAGGTAGCGAAATTCCTTGTCGGTTAAATACCGACCTGCATGAATGGCGTAACGAGATGGGAGCTGTCTCAAAGAGGGATCCAGTGAAATTGTAGTGGAGGTGAAAATTCCTCCTACCCGCGGCAAGACGGAAAGACCCCGTGGACCTTTACTACAGCTTGACACTGCTACTTGGATAAGAATGTGCAGGATAGGTGGGAGGCTTTGAGTATATGACGCCAGTTGTATATGAGCCATTGTTGAGATACCACTCTTTCTTATTTGGGTAGCTAACCAGCTTGAGTTATCCTCAAGTGGGACAATGTCTGGTGGGTAGTTTGACTGGGGCGGTCGCCTCCCAAATAATAACGGAGGCTTACAAAGGTTGGCTCAGAACGGTTGGAAATCGTTCGTAGAGTATAAAGGTATAAGCCAGCTTAACTGCAAGACATACAAGTCAAGCAGAGACGAAAGTCGGTCTTAGTGATCCGGTGGTTCTGTGTGGAAGGGCCATCGCTCAAAGGATAAAAGGTACCCCGGGGATAACAGGCTGATCTCCCCCAAGAGCTCACATCGACGGGGAGGTTTGGCACCTCGATGTCGGCTCATCGCATCCTGGGGCTGGAGCAGGTCCCAAGGGTATGGCTGTTCGCCATTTAAAGCGGTACGCGAGCTGGGTTCAGAACGTCGTGAGACAGTTCGGTCCCTATCTGCCGTGGGCGTAAGAAGATTGAAGAGATTTGACCCTAGTACGAGAGGACCGGGTTGAACAAACCACTGGTGTAGCTGTTGTTCTGCCAAGAGCATCGCAGCGTAGCTAAGTTTGGAAAGGATAAACGCTGAAAGCATCTAAGCGTGAAGCCAACTCTAAGATGAATCTTCTCTAAGCTCTCTAGAAGACTACTAGTTTGATAGGCTGGGTGTGTAATGGATGAAAGTCCTTTAGCTGACCAGTACTAATAGAGCGTTTGGCTTATCTTTAATAAAGCATCACTTCCTTGTTAAGGTTTTTAAGAAGACTTTGAATATAGATAATATTTAGAGTTTAATAGAAATCTTTCAAGTAAAGTTTGTATTAGAACTTGCTCTTAACATTGTTTTTTAAGTATTCTATATAAAAACTTATCAAAGATAAAAGATAAGAAAAGAAGAAAGAGAATAAAAGATTAAGTTTTATTCTTAAATTCAATTTTTCAAAGAATATTTAAATAACAATGTCCGTGATTATACAGATGTGGAAACGCCTTGCTCCATCCCGAACCAAGAAGCTAAGCACATCGTGGGTGATGATACTACGCCTTACTGGCAGGGGGAAAGTAGCTCATTGCGGACTTGTTAATTCTGCTTAACTTGCCTATAAAATTAATAATCAGTTTTTTTAGTTTGTAATTAAAAATTTATTTACATGTAAAATTGTATAAAATTTGGAAAGTAATACATGGAAAAATTTATTGAAAGATTGCTTGAAGAAGATATTAAATTTGAAAAAGATGTGAATAATGGTTTGAGTGATATAAATATATTTGATGCTTTGAATATTGAAACAAAAGAAAATTATCATTCTAAATTTATAGCTTATTTAATAAATAAGGATCATTATCAAAAAAATTTTGCAAAGGTATTTTTATAGAAAAACTTGGTAAGAGTTTAGTAAATACGAAATTTGAAAATTTAAACATAGAAAATATAAAAAGCGTAGAAACAGAAGCCTGCATAAAAGATAATAGAAGGATAGATATTTTAATAACATTAAGTGATAAAAGATATATTATAATAGAAAATAAAATTTATGCAAAAGATCAAAAAAATCAATTGAAAGATTATATTAATTTTGTAAGAAAAAATATCAAAAATATAAAAGATTGTTATAAAAACATATTGACTATATATTTGCATCAAGATGAGTGTGCTAGTCCTAGTGATTATAGTTTGGGAAATTTTACAATGGTATATGACAGATGAGTATACTCAAAGAGATGATGTATTAGAATTTATTTTTCAAGACATTATAAAAATGCAAAATTTAAAAAATGCGATGATTTTATATAGATATAACAAAAACAAATCAGAGCTTAAAAATTTAAATGAAGAAAAATATAAAAAAAGCTAAAGATATTATTCAGCATAAATGGAGCAACATCTGCGAATATATAATAGAAGAATTTTTTGATAGTTTTGAACACAAGGAAATTAAAATAGGTGATATAACTTTTATCGGCAATAAAATAGAAGAAAATCGTGTTAATCATGGTGTATTTATATTTTATCCTATTGATTATAAGAATGAAAGCATATATCCATGTATATATATTTATTTTAAAAAAATACTATGATATTATTGGTTTGACATTTGAAATTTCAAATGATGATGAAGAAGATATAGAAAATGAAAAATATAAAGAATGTTTAAAATTATTTAAAGATGTAAAAGAAGAAAATGTTAGAAAATATCAAAATCACTATTATTGTGATAAATTAATAAACAATGAAAAATTAGAAGGAGAATACGCTTTTATTTATTGGTTGATTGAAAATCAAAATTCTAAAAAAGATTTTATTCAAATTTTAAATGATTTTTTTATTCAAAAACCTATACAGGAAGCATATAAAGGTATTAATGATATATTAAATTCTTAAAAAATTTTATATAAAAGTAAAATTTGATAAAATACAAAATATTTTTTATAAAGGTTAAAAATGCATTTCACTTTGCTAAATGAAAAAGATTTTTTCAACCCATACTACCGCAAAAAGCAAATCATTCAAAATGAATTTGATATATTTAACAAGGCTTTAATGCAGTATTTAGAAAGACTTGAAAGTTCGCAAAGTGAAAATGAAGATTATCTTGTAGCTAATGCACTTAGTCCATTTTTAACCATGTTAAATTTCAAAACCCACATCAAAACCAAGCAAAAAGGCAAAAGTGAGATTGACTTATCCATCTCTAAAGATGAGTTTAGTAAAGACTTAGAAGTTCTTATTGAGGCTAAAAAGCCAAATTCAAAAGAATTTATCACTCATACAAAGGTAAATTCTAAAGCCTTACACGAGACTATTTTATATTATTTTAGAAATAGAGAGTATAGTTTTAGCTTAAAATTTATTATCATCACAGATTTTTATAAATTTTACATTTTTAAAATTAGTGAGTTTGAAGAGCTTTTTTATAAAAATCCAAGTTTTAAAAAACTTTTTGAAGAATTTTGTAATCCAAATTCACTTTTCAAAGGCAATACTGAAGAATTCTATAAAGAAGTAGCCAAACTCATAGAAAATTCCAAAGAAAACTTAAAAGGCTTTTTGATTGACTTGACGTTTTTAAAAGACAAACAAAAATCAAATTTTAAAAACCTAGCAAGTATTTATAAAACTTTTCATAGAGACTTTTTGCTAAGTGAGTTTAACCCCAACGATGCAAATTCACTCAACAACGCTTTTTACAAAGAGCTTTTATATATCTTAGGGCTTTGTGAGAGCAAACAAAACTCAAAACTCATCATCGCAAAAAGTGAAGAAAGCAAAGAAGAGCAAGGCACTTTCTACACCGCTATAAATTCTAAGCTTAAAGAAGAAAATTTTGAAACCATCTTAAAACTTTTGATCTTATGGCTTAATCGCATTTTGTTTTTAAAGCTTATAGAGTCAAATTTGGTGCGTTTTAATGATGATAAAAATTTGAAATTTTTAAATTTCAAAAAAATCCCTGATTTTGACAAGCTTAGCGAACTTTTCTTTGAAGTTTTAGCCAAAGAAAAAAGCACGCGAAAGAAAAGCGAATTTGCTTATCTGCCTTATCTAAATTCTTCTTTGTTTGAAAAACAAAGCATAGAAAACACGCTTGAAATTTCAAGCTTAAGTAATGACTTAAAGCTTTTTTACTATAAAAACACTGTGCTAAAAGATGATAAATGCAAGGCTAAAAAAGGACAAGTGGGGCTTTTAGAATACTTATTTGAATTTTTGGATAGCTTTGATTTTGGTAGTGATGATGAGCAAAGCGAAATTTTAAGCCAAAAAGAACTCATAAGCTCAAGCGTTTTAGGAAATGTGTTTGAAAAACTCAATGGCTACAAAGAAGGGAGCTTTTACACGCCAAGCTTTATCACTTCTTATATGTGTAAAGAAAGCATCACGAAAGTTGTGCTTGATAAATTCAACGCTCAATTTGATCTTGATGCTAAAAATATAAGCGAACTAAGAAAGTCTTTAAGAAAAGAAGACAAAAAAGCACAAAAAGAGCTTTTAAACTCTATAAAAATTTGCGATCCTGCAGTGGGAAGTGGGCATTTTTTAGTTTCTGCTTTAAATATTATGTTAAGCATTTATGATGAGCTAAATCTTTTTGATGAAGAGTTTTACCTAGAAGTGCAAAACGATGAAATTCTAATCACCAATCATAAAGGCGAGTTTATAGAGTATAAACGCCCAAGTACGCCTAAAGATAAAGCCCATCTTATCCAACAAGAACTTTTTCACACCAAAAAAGACATCATAGAAAACAACCTTTTTGGTGTCGATATCAACCCTAACTCATGCGAGATCACCAAGCTAAGGCTTTGGATAGAGCTTTTAAAACATAGTTTTTATCAAAGCTTTGATGATGAGAATTATCACGATCTTAAAACCCTGCCAAACATCGATATAAACATAAAATGCGGAAATTCTTTGGTATCTTACTTTGAAACAGGCAAAAGTCTAAGCCACTACCCTAACATCAAAGAACGCATCAACAAATACAAGCGCATAGTAAAAGACTATAAAGAAGGCTTTTACACAGATAAAAGCCGCATCAACCAAGAGATAAAAAATCTCAAAATTTCTTTTAAAAATTTCTGCTTTGCGGATAAATTTAAAAAAGAAATGAAAAGCTTTAATGATAAATGTGAAAAATACTCTAAAAAATATGGAAATTTCTTAGCCGTAGATGATGAAAATTTGAAATTCTTTGTTAGTGCGAATTTGACTCTTTTTGACTTTGATGAAAAAGAAGCCACAAAAGAATTTGCAAATCTTAAAAAAGAATACGACAATATCTTTAATCTAGAAAGCAATCATCCTTTTGAATGGCGTTTTGAATTCCCTGAAATTTTAGACGATGATGGAAATTTCAAAGGCTTTGATCTCATCATCGGCAATCCGCCTTATATAAAAGAAGCTGAAAATAAAGAACTTTTTACCAATACAAAAAAGTTAAGAACTTATCAAGGAAAAATGGATATTTGGTATCATTTCGTAGGGCGTGGATTTGATATACTTAAGAATAATGGATATTTAGCATTTATCGCTACAAATAATTGGGTTACAAATTCAGGAGCTAAAAAACTACGCAATATAGTTTTAGAAGAATCCCAAATTTTAAGCCTTGTTGATTTTAGTTCTTTTATGGTGTTTGATTCTGCAAGTATACAAACAATGATAATGCAATTTCAAAAAATAAAACCGCCTAAAAATTATGAAATTCATTTTTCTAAAATCACAACCCAAACTCCAATTTATGATGATGCTATAAATCTCTTAAAAAATGAAAAAACCCAAAATAATGAAATTCTAAAGATAAATTTAACTCCAAAAAAATTCATAGATAAAACTTTAAATTTCACAAAAAGTGATTATGAAGAACTTTTCAATAAAATTCAAAAATATGGGAAATTTTATCTTGAAGAAAGGGAAGTCGCACAAGGGATAGTACCTAATCCAGACATAATTACAAAAAGAAATATTAGCGATGAAATGGTATCTAAAGGGATTAAAGTAGGTGATGGTGTTTTTGTGATAGAAAAGGACTTTTTAAATGTTTGTGAGTATGAAAAGAAATATTTAAAACCTTTGTACGAGGTTGAGCATTTTGGAAAATATTATTTTAACAAAAATAACTCAAAACAATTAATATATACCACAAAAAATAATAGCAAAAAAGAAAATATTCCTACTATAATCAAACATCTTCAAAAATTTAGATCTATTATGGATAATAGAAGAGAAAATTTAAATAAAAGATTAGATTTTTATCATTTGCATTGGGCAAGAGATGAGAGGTTTTTTGAAAGTGGAGAAAAAATAGTAAGTGTAAGAAAATGTATAGAGCCAATCTTTTCATATTTAAACAATGAAGCCTATGTAATGTTAAGTCTAAATGTTATTAAAACACAAAGAATAAATGTGAAATATTTAACAGGGCTTTTAAATTCAAAGCTTGTCGCATTTTGGCTAAAGCATAAAGGAAAAATGCAAGGCAATAATTATCAAATCGACAAAGAGCCTTTGTTAAATATTCCCATAGTGGATACAAATTCTAAAAATGAAAAATTAGCTGATGAGCTTATAAATTTAGTCGATGAAATTTTAAAAGCCAAAGAACAAGACAAAAACGCAAACACCCAAGAGTTAGAAAATAAAATCAATTCCATCGTTTATAAACTCTATAACTTAACCGAAGAAGAAATAAAAATCATAGAAGGGAAATAATGGAAAGAAATATATATGAAATCGAACTAGAAATACCAAATAGCGGTATTTTTATAATGGGTTTAGAAAATGAAAATTTAATTATTTCTTTAAATATTATGAAATTTATAGAAATTAATGCAGAAAAAATTGCAACTTTAGATGGAAAGTTAGATGTTGGAGGATTAGCTAAACCATTGCACTCATATATCATTTATGAAGTTTTAGAAAAAAATAATAAAAACAATTTTAATGATGTAAAAATTATAGATAAAATAGAAGATGAAAATAATATTATCTATCATTTTAATTTTGGATTGATATTAAATACATTTATAGGAGAAAATGAAGACAATAAAGATAAAGAAGCACTAAAGACGCTCTCATTTATGCAAAATTTTATTCCTGCTTGTTTTTTTTCTTATCAAATTATAGGAGATTCCAAAGCTATTCCTAAAAATGTTCTTGAGGATTTAAAAAATAGATATGGTTATGAAGGGAAAAATTATAAAAGTATTTTTAAGAAAGAAGTTTATATAAATTGTAATTGCTTAGAAAGATTAAATTTTTCTCATTGCGAATTTGAATCCAAAGTATCTTTGCGTTTTTTAAAAGATAATAAATATAAAGAATTTCACAATGGAATTGATTTTTCAAATTGTATCTTTAAAAATGAAGTTGATTTCAGTTATTTTGTATCAGGTGCACCATTGCCTGATAATAAATACTATAATAATGCACAAAATACATTATTTAAAGATTGTATTTTTGAGAATAAGGTTGATTTCCATAATTCTAAAATTACCAATAATATTTATTTTAACAATGCTCACTTTAAAGATTATGTTGATTTTCATGAGTGTGAATTTGAAAAAACTGTTAATTTTTATGGAGTGATATTTGAAAAAGCTCCGAATTTCAGTGCTTGTTATTTTAAAGAACCAAAAGCTGTAAATTTAATCAATGTCGATATAGATAAGCTAGATTTTAAATCATTGGAACAATATATAAAAGATAAATATCAAGATGAAAGTTACAAAAACGAAACCAAAGGAATACAAGATGAAAAAGAGATTTTTAAAATTCAAAACGAACACCAATTAAGATATGCCAAAAATTTAAAAGACTCTTTCAGGGTTATAAAAGATATTTTAATCACACAAAATAATACCCTAGAAGCTCAAGAATGGCATAAATTAGAACTTTATGCGAAAGAGAAAGAACTATTGTTTGAGGTAGAAAGTTGTTATAAAGAGAAGAATAAGCCGTTTATTGCTGCTAAATCAGAAGATAAAAATTCTATTAATCTTACTTTTAGTGTATTGTTGTTGTGGATTTACAGGGTTACAAGTCTTCATCACACAAATTTGCCTAGAATTATTAATTTTGCTAGTTTAAATATTGTTGCATTTGGTGGTTTGGTTTGCTTGATTACTTACTTAAGCTATCACATCAATAAACAAAGCAATTTTTGGCTTTTTGGGGTGTTGATTCTTTTTGCTTTGATTATAGGAATTGTGAGTTTGCTATTAAAAAAACAGAAATTAAAAAATATAACATTAATCTTATGTCTTTTTTTGGCATTTTTATTGGCTTTGTTTTTAATGCAGCGCATAGCTTTTTTATCCTCATTTGGTGATATTATATTTGCGTTGCTCTTTTATTGTTTATTGGTGATTGTTTTGATTTATTTGTATCCTTATATAAACTTAAAATCTTTTATATCTTATTGTTTTAATTGGCTTGTTTATTTCTTTTTGGTTATGATTGTTGTTATAAAACCACAACTTATAAATCCTTTTGCAGGAATTTTTTCATCAGATAAGCTTTATGAAAGTCAATTTGAAAAAAGTTTAAATGATTTAAATGTTAGTGCTATTATGATTTTAACCGATATTTCGCAAGATAATTTTAACCTTCCTTCAAAAGATCAAAACATTTCTTTTGTAGAGTTAAATTCAGCTAAAGCTTTGATAATAGCAAATAAAGAAAAATTAAAAGAAATTTTATCTAAAGTGTATAATGATAAATATGTAAGTGATTATAAAAAGGTTTTAAATGAGCTAGAAAATAACACATCAAATGTAAAAAATATCATAGAAGAAATAGACAATAAAAACAACAATAGCGTTATATCTGTTCAACTCAATCAAATTTTAAATTTTAATTTTAGTCAAGAAATAGATATTTTATATATGATAAAAAGTAATTTTTTTATATCTGAAAAACTATCACCTGAGCAAATGGCTATTTTTGATCAAAAAGACAGTCAAGATAAATTAAAAAGTGTCTTGGCTCTTTTGAAATTTAAATCAAGTTTTGAAGGGATTTTAAAGATTATAAATCAAGACGAGATTACAGAAAACACCATAAAATCTACCAGTGTTTTATATAGCATTATGCTTTTGCTTTGTATATTCTCGCTCCAAAAAACCGCACGAAAAAATTCCATAGTCCCAAGCTAGGCCTTAAAGCTTAGCTTGAAATTTCATCATCAGTCTTTTAAGTAGTATTCTATAGTAGAAACCACTCTTATGGTTTTGATATAAGGGGTATTTTTATCTCTGTTGCTGATGCTAAATTGTCCTTGAGAAGCCTTTTTTATCTTGCCTAGATGGCTGTTTGAATCTTGTGCGAATTTTATCGCTGCATTTCTAGCATTGAGCGTTGCTTCTTCTATCATTTGTGGTTTTATATCATTTAGCTTGGTGTAAAGGTATTCTATATCATAATCATCGATTTTTGTTACTATACCAAATTTTGCAAGACTTGAAATGTTTTCTAGTATGCTTTTTCCAAGCTTTACATTTTGAGTATAGATGAGTAAATTCGCAGTGCCTATGTATCGGTATGCAGCTTGAGTGTCGTTGCTATAAGGATCGCTTAAACGATCTATGATATTTGGCGAGTTGTAGCTGATCTCATCTTCTTTTATGCCTTGTTTTTCTAAAAATTTGATGATATTTTCTTTATCTTGTTCTAGTTCTTCGTATAAATTTGTAAGATTGTTGTTTGATCTTGTGAATTTTATAGGAAGTATCAAAGTATCCGCTTCGACTTCTTTTTGACTTAAACCCTTTACACTTACACTTCTTTCAAGTGTTTTAAAATCACTTAAAGCCTTGTTAAATCCAAAAGCTAGAATCAAACTTGCCAAAACTATGGCTAAAGCCATAAAGATATTATTTGTTTTCATTTTTTCTCCTTTATTTTGATTAGAAAATATATCATATTTGCAACCAATACGCAAGCACACATTACAAAAGCAAGGATTATCGGCGTATTTGCGTTAATAGCCCCAACCACAAAAGAAATAAGCCCTGCAAAACCAAATTGCACCGTTCCAAGCACCCCAGAAGCAGTTCCGCTATGTTCTTTAAACCTTGCCATAGCCAAAGTCGTGGTATTGGGTGCGATGAAACCAAGCATAGCGATACTTGTAAAAATACTAAGTTCAAAAAGCAAGAAATTTGGGTGAAAAAAGGCATTTGCAAGTAAAATCACAGTCGATATAAACATTATCATCAAAGCTTTTGCCAAAATTTTTTCGCTTTCGTATTTTAAAACCAATCTTGCATTGATATTTGCACAGACGACAAAACCTAAAGCATTTGCCCCAAAAAGCAAAGCAAATTTTTGCTCACTTAAGCTAAAAAACTGCGTAAAAACAAAGCTTGATCCTGTGATATAAGCAAACATCGCCGCCAAAGCAAAAGAAGCACATAGTATATAAACTAAAAAGCGTTTATCGCTTAAAACAAATTTGTAGCTTTTCATCGCTTCATGATGGGAAAATTTTTTGTTTTTAAGATGAGGTGCGGACTCTTTTAAACCAAAAAGTATCATCAAAAAAAGTAAAATTCCTAAAGCAAACAAAGTCGCAAAAATACTATGCCATGAAAAATACTCTAGCAAAATTCCCCCAAAAGTTGGCGAAAGCATAGGAGCAAGAGAACTAAAAACCATCATCAAAGCAAAAATCCCTGCAGCTTCTTTGATCTCAAACAAGTCATTGACAATAGCCCTTGCGATAACCACACCTGCACAACCCCCAAGTGCTTCAAAAAATCTCAAAGCGATAAAAGCATAAATATCATCGATAATCACACAAAACAAACTCGAAACGATGAAGAAAAATATCCCCACCAAAGCTGGAATTTTACGCCCAAAAATATCACTTAAAGGCCCATATATAAGCTGTCCTAAAGCAAAAGCGATAAAAAAACTTGCGATACTAAGTTGGGTTAAAAAAGAATTAGTTTGAAAACTTTGCTCCACATGAGAAAGTGCAGGCAAATACATATCTGTAGAAAGTGGTGCTATGCTTGACATCAAGGCAAGGATAACGATGAGTTTAAATTTAGCAAAGCCGTGAATTTTGGTGTGTTTTTGCATTTGTAATCCTAATTATTCTAAAAGAATGATTTTAACAAGTCAATCTTAGAATAATCTTTGTTTTTCTATGTTAAATTTAGGGAAAAATTCTAAGGAAAT
The DNA here is from genome assembly GCF_001762865.1 of Campylobacter sp. BCW_6468. Taxonomy (NCBI): domain Bacteria; kingdom Pseudomonadati; phylum Campylobacterota; class Epsilonproteobacteria; order Campylobacterales; family Campylobacteraceae; genus Campylobacter; species Campylobacter sp. BCW_6468. Next base: position 94,107 of record NZ_MJXQ01000010.1, on the reverse strand, counting down.
TTTATGCAAAATTTAAACCAAAATGAACAAATCAAATGCCCAAGTTGTGGAAGTTTTATCGATATCAGCACTGCTTTATATGCTCAAATTTTAGATAAAGCCAAGCAAGAAATGCTAAAACAAAAAAAAGAATTTGATGATGAGGTAAATGCTAAAAGAGCTGAATATACCAAAGCTTTAAATGATTTAAAAACTCAAAAGATAGAACAAGAAAAACTCATAAACGAGCAAGTAAGCCAAAAGCTTCTTTTAGAAAAGCAAAAATTTGAACAAGAACTTCTTATACAAAAGCAAAATTTCCAAAAAGAATTCAGCGAGAAATTTAACAAAGAGCATGAAAATGAAATGAAAATCATGCAAGAAGAACTCGAGAAAAAAAGCAAAGAACTTAGCGAGTTTTTAAGCATAAAGGCTGAAAATGAAAGGCTAAAAAGAGAGCAAAAAGAAAATGAAGAAAGATTGAAATTTCAAGCCAAAGAAGAGGCTTTTAAAGAATTTAAAGAACAAGAAAGCAAAAATTTGGAATTTGAAAGAGAAAAAATGCGTCTTGAATTTCAAAAAAGTACTCAAGAGCAAGATCTTAAATACAAAGAACTAGAAACGAATTTTAAAAGTGTAGCTCAAAAGCTAGAAGACGCACAACGCAGGATAGAACAAGGCTCACAGCAACTCCAAGGCGAAGCAGCCGAACTACTCATAGAAGAATACATACAAAGTGAGTATTTAAGCGATGAAGTAAAAGAAGTGCCAAAAGGCGTAAATGGAGCTGATTGTCTGCATATAGTAAAGGATAATTTTGGAAATATTTGCGGAAGTATTTTGTATGAGAGCAAACGCACTAAAGAATTTAATAAAGAATGGCTTGATAAGCTTAAGCTAGACAGCATAGCCGCAAAAAGTGATATAGCGGTTTTGATCACAAAAACTATGCCAAAAGATAAAGAAAAAACGCATTTTAAAGAAGGAATTTTGATCTGTACTTTTAATGAATTCAAAGGTGTTTTAGCAGTGCTTAGAGAAAGCATTATAAACGCTTATAAACTCAAAAATGCCTTGCAAAACAAAGATGAAAAAAATCACATTTTATACGAATACTTAAATTCTAAGGAATTTAACACGCAAATCACTTTTATACTCAAAACTTACCAAAATATGAAAGAAGAGTTAGAAGCTGAAAAAAGGGCTTTGCAAAATATATGGAAAAAAAGAGAAAGAGCTATAGAAAATCTAAGTTTTAATTCCACTGCCATAGTGAGTTCTTTAAATGCGATATTTAGCGACTTACAAGGTGGAAATTTGATAGGCGAAGAAGGGATTAAAAGTCTTGAAAATTTAGCAAAAGATGAGGATTAATTTTGGGCTAAGCCCAAAATTAATCATTCTCCTGGGAAGTGATTTGGATTTTTCCAAGGTCCGTATTTTACTTTTATGTATTCTTTAGGGTCTAAATTTTGTTGCGGTGAGGCAAAATACTCAGGTTTTAATGATGGGGATTTGCTATAAGCTGTATCAAGTCCTGCACGATTTTCTGTAGTGGTTATAGGCATTCTTACAAAACCTGTATTGACATAAGCTGCTATATCTAGTGCATCTTCATCGCTTAATATAGGATTATCCGCACTCGCACCAAAAGGCATGGCTGATTTTAAAAATCTTGCTAAAAATGGTATCATAGCCATGTGTCCACCATCAGGATAGATAAGTAAAGATGGATATAAATGTCCGCTACCTTGTTCGTAATTATCATTTTTTACCCCAAGTCCTCTTTCGCCATGGCAAGCAACGCAATTTTCTTCAAAGAGCTTTTTCCCACGCACAGGGTCAGCTGGGCGATTTGGAAAATTCATCTTAGCAAAAAAATCTCCTTCAAGTTTTACACCGTCTTTGATACCATAAGCTTCTTTTAGCCATTTAAAATAAGCTAAAATTGCTTTCATTTCTTTAGAATCATTAGGAAATCTATGAGAGTCAGTTCCGCCCATTCCGCGAATTCTATCTTCAACAGAGATGATTTTCATCGTTTCTATGTCAAGTCTTGGATAATTGTTTAGGATATTTAAAAATGGAATAACATATTTTTTTGTCCCTGGCAAACCATTGCCGTCATTGTCCATGTGACAGGAAATACAATTTACTTCGTTGCTTGTCTTTTTTAGCTTGCTATAGGGTCCTAGAGTACTTTCTGTCTTGCTTAAAAGCTCTATGCCATAACGGATTAAATCCCCTTGCTTGCCTTTTGGAACATCATTGATGCTTAAATTTTTATTTGGCCATTCTTGCACAGGTCTTTTGGAAAGTTCCTTAAAATACTCTACTCCTTCCTTGTCGCTTAATTCTTCTCCTACTTTGTAATCACTCACGCTTTTAGCACTAAGACTCAAACTAAGACATAAACCAAGCAATAAAATGTGTTTTTTCATGATTTTCCTCCTTTTTATTTGCAGTTCAAATTGATTTTAGTGTATTTTTTCTTAAATATTAAGCATAATAAGAATAATTTAAATAAAATTAAATTTTAGAGTGTTACTAAAAGTAATATATTTTTAAAGTATATAATTAATATTTATTAAAATTTTATGATATTAACTTTATGTTAATTATTTAAATAGTTTGTTTTTTATAGAATTTAGATTTTCTTCTAAATCTTTGAAATTGCTTTCTAAATCTTTTTTTACATCTATAAAGAAAGGATTGCTTAAAGTAGCAATAAGATAATGATTTTCTTTAGAAAAGATATGATTTAAAGTGAAATTTTTATCTTGAAGTTTGATATAAATTTGCTCTTCATTTTCAAAGCTAGGATTTTTGTTTGCACTTAAAATTTCGAGCAAAATTCCGCAAAAAAAGCGTTTATTTTCGTCCAAAAACTGAATATCATAAATTTTAAAATCCTTAAATTCAAAGCAGTTTTGACTTTTAAATTCTTTCAAATCCTTTGTAAGTCCTAATTTTAAAAAGTCTTTTTGGCTTAAACTTTGCTTTTTAAATTTTGCCCCAAAACGACGCAAAAACAAATTTAAAGCATTAATTTGTAATTCTTTTTGTGCGAGTTTTAGTTTTTTAGCTGTAAAACGAAAGAAAAAAACACCTACAAAAACAGCTAAAATTACTGCGATTAAGGCATCTCTTATAAAAACAAAGGCTAAAAAACCTACAAGTAAGGCTTCGATAATGCTTAGGAATTTTAAGATTCCTAAGCGTTTAAGTATATAAAGTCTATTATTTTCTAAGCTTTTTAAATCCATTAAGATTTTGCTTTTTCCATTCTTTTTCTTTGAGTTGGGTCAAGATAGCGTTTGCGAACACGCACATTTACAGGTGTAACTTCTACAAGTTCATCTTCTTCTATCCACTCTAAAGCTCTTTCAAGACTTAATTTTCTAGGTGGCACAAGTTTGATTGCATCATCGCTTCCACTTGCTCTTACATTGGTAAGATTCTTTCCTTTGATAGGATTAACATCTAAATCATTTGGACGAGAGTGCTCACCTATAATCATACCGGTATAAACTTTAGTTTGAGGCTCTATGAAAAGTACTCCACGCTCTTGAAGGTTAAACAAAGAATACCCTAAAGCCACGCCATTTTCCATAGAAATTAACGCTCCATTATTACGCTTTTCAACCGCACCGCTAAAAGGACGGAATTCTAAAAAGCTATGATTCATCACGCCTTCGCCTTTGGTATCAGTTAAAAACTGACTTCTAAAACCTATAAGTCCGCGTGCTGGAATTTCAAATTCAAGTCTTGTTTGTCCATCGCCCGTTGGTGCCATGGTTTTCATTTCAGCTTTTCTTTTGCCAAGTTTTTCTATTACTGCACCGCTAAATTCTTCAGGCACATCGATAACTAAATGTTCAAAAGGTTCTGTTTTAACTCCATCTTCAACTTTTACGATAACTTCAGGTCTTCCCATGCAAAACTCAAAACCTTCACGACGCATATTTTCAGCTAAAATAGTGATTTGAAGTTCGCCCCTACCGCTTACTTTAAATTTACCTTCGCCTGTGCTTTCGTATTTCATAGCGATATTAGTTTTCATTTCAGCTTCTAAGCGTTCAGCGATTTTATTTGAAGTTACATGTTTTCCTTCAGTTCCTGCTAATGGGCCATCATTTACAGAAAATACTATACTTAAAGTCGGCTCTTCAATGTGCAAAGGATCAAGTGGCATAGGATTGTTTGGATCTACAACGCTATCACCCACATCTAAAGCTTCAAAACCTGCTATAGCTACGATATCTCCACTTCCTGCTTCTTCAATATCCATTTTTTCTAAGCCCATAAAGCCAATGAGTTTTGAAATTCTACCATTTACTTTGGTGCCATCAGCTTTTGCAAGCATTACGCTTTGGTTTTTCTTCACAACCCCATTGAAAATTCTAGCAATGCCTATTTTACCTACAAAATTATCATACCCTAAAGTGAAAACTTGAAGTTGTAAAGGATTGTCATTTGTGCCACTTGGTGCTGGAACGCGTTCAAGTATGGTTTTAAAAAGTGGCTCCATATTATCACTTTCATCGTTTAGATCAAGCTTAGCATAACCATTTTTTGCTGCAGCATAAACTATGGCAAAGTCAAGTTGCTCATCGTTTGCATCTAGGGCTACAAAAAGATCAAAAATTTCATTGATCACTCTTTCAGGATCAGCAGCTGGTTTGTCGATTTTGTTGATTACAACTATAGGTTTAAGCCCTAAAGATAAAGCTTTTTTAACCACGAATTTAGTTTGTGGCATAACGCCTTCTTGAGCATCCACCAAAAGCAAAACTCCATCAATCATTTTTAAAACGCGTTCTACTTCTCCGCCAAAATCAGCATGCCCTGGAGTATCTATGATGTTGATTTTTGTACCTTTGTAATTGATCGCTGTGTTTTTTGAAAGTATGGTAATGCCACGTTCTTTTTCTATATCGTTGCTATCCATAACGCGTTCTGAAATTTGTTCTCTTTCGCTAAAGGTGCCTGATTGTTTTAATAATTCATCTACCATAGTGGTTTTACCATGGTCAACGTGAGCTATAACTGCTATATTTCTAATGTTTTCCAAATTTTCTTCTCCAAAGCTAAATTTTTAAAAGCTTAGATTATACAAAAATTTAACTTAAACTACAAAGTATCAAAACTTGGAACACTTCTTGCTTTAAAAACTTATGAAATTAAAATTTTAAAAAGGAAGTTAAAATGTCAAAACCATTAAATGAAGAGATTTTTGTTGAATTTAAAAGTGATCTAGCTGAAAGAAAAAATGAAGTTTTGCTTCAAGTTTTAGAGCTTTTAGAAACTTTTAGATCAGATGAAAACGAAAAAATGGCAAGAATTTCAAGTGAGCTTACAGAAATTTTAGAAAATGAAGAAAATTTAGAGAAAATTTTAAATGCTAAAAATTTAGAAGAGCTTTTAAATATCTTAACTGCTTTAAATGAAGATAAGATGATTAAAGTATATGAAGATTCTTATTTGAAAGAAAAATTTCCTAATGTAATGGTAGATAAATTTTTAAAATAATTTTTTGAAGGAAAAGTGATGTCAAATTTAGCTCCGCAAAATGATGTTTTAAATCTTACGCCGAGTAAAACTTCTACTACTAGCAGTTCTTTTAGTAAAACTAGTAAAAATAAAGAACATGAAAGTAGTGATAGTAAAAATTCAACTCAAGATGATACGGAAAGTTTTTTAAATTCTTTGCTTAATTCTATCAATGAAACCAATGAATTTTTACCTGATCATATGAAGATCAGTCAAAAAGAAGTTGTTAATGAAGCGATGAGCAGACTTCAAAAAGGAGCTTTTGATGAGAGCGATAAGATAAGCATTTTCGAATCTGCTTCTTTTATGCAAATTCTTTCTTTGTTAGATAAGCTAAAAACAGATACAGCAGATGTTAAACTAGCAAATCTTTCTACTCAACTTTCAAGTCTTATTAAAACAGAGGCTAATTTTAATGCTTTAAAAGGTGCATCAAATCTTAGTGAGCTTTTAGACATAGCTAAAGATCTGGGCTTAAATGTAAAAAATATTAAAGTAGATCGTCTTCTTGATCTTAAAGCAACTTTTCCAAATTTAGATAAGGCTGATTTTTTTAAGGGTGCTGTGGATAATGTTTTTAAAGAAATCATCAATAATAAAATTTCCAATGTGAGTAAAAATTTAAATCACAATTTAGAAAATACAACTCATACTACAAGCACTCATTCTATGCAAAAAACAAATTCTAAAGATAGCGGTTCTTTGCTTTCTCAAACTTTAAAAAATTTAGATTCCATACTTTCATCCAAAGAAAGCAAACACGAAAAAAACGATAAAGTTAAATCAAAAATAGAAGAAGATACCACAGATGCTAAAAATACTTTAAAAAATATCAAAAATGATGAGTTTGCAAAAAATTTAACAGAAGAGTTAAATATAAAAGATAAAAAAAACCAAGATAATTTAAATAAAGAAAGCAAAGACTTAAACAAAGATTTTAATAAAGAGTTAAATAAAAATCAAGAAAAAAACAATTTAAATCAAGAAAATATACAAGATCAAAATAAAAATTTAAAGAACAATGATCAAAATTTAAATCTTGATAAAAATTTAAATAAAGAAATTGTCAAAGATACTCAGAATTTAGTTTCCAATTTAACACAAAAAGATTTTAATCTAAATAAAGAGCCTAAAAACAACAACAAAGAAAATAAAGATATAAAACAAAATTTCTTTGATCAAAAATTAAATTTTGAAAATTTAAATAAAACTCAAGTAGTTCAAAACAAAGAGAATAATGCAAATTTTAATAATAATACTACTAATAAAGAAACTTTTACTCAAGAGCAAACAAAAACGCACAGTGAAAATGTAGATAAAAATAGCTTAGATGAGTTAAATTCTTTAGTCAAAGATTTAAATAAAGTAACACAAAACAATGCTCGCAATATCACTCCTAAAGAAACTTTGCAGTATTTTTCACAAGATTTAAAAGAGGCTGTGGATCAATACAAAGCGCCTATTACTAAACTTAGTATCACTCTAAATCCTAATAATCTTGGAGAAGTGGAGGTAACTTTGATACAAAGAGGTAATAACCTTCATATCAATTTCAACTCCAATGCCAATGCAATGAATTTGTTTATCCAAAATCAAGCCGAGTTTAAAAATTCTCTTGTAAATATGGGATTTACTGGACTTGAAATGAATTTTAGTGATCAAGGTAAAAGAGAGCAAAATCAAAATCAAGGAAAAAATCGTAGTGGATATGGTTTTAAAGATGCTTTAGATGGAAAAAATGAAAGTGAAAAAGTCAATCTAGAGCTTGTTTTAGCGAAGTATTTTTAAATTGGAACACTTATTGCTTAAATAATAAAAAACTAAATAAAAAGGAGTTTATAATGATATCATCATCGGATTGGAATTTAAATACCACTGCTACAACTTCAGGTACTACTTCTTCAGGAAGTACTAGTGGAACAACTAGAACAGATTCAAGCAGTAGCTCAGGAATAGTGAGCAATCCAAATGCTACCTTAGATAAGGATGCGTTTTTAAAACTTCTTTTGATAGAGCTTCAACATCAAGATCCAACAGATCCTATGGATAGCGATAAAATGCTTACTCAAACTTCACAGCTTAGTGCACTTGAAATGCAGCAAAATACCAATACAACTATGCAAAAAATGGTTGAAACTATGCAAAAGCTTTCTGATTCTTTTAGTACAAGTATGAGTACTTCAGCTTTAGGGGCTATTGGTAAAATGGCAACTGTTTCGGATAATAAAATCAAACTTACAGGTGCAGATGAGCTTATCGCTCTTAAAATGTATTTGCCTGAAGATTCTGATGAAAACGGTGTTACGCTAGAAATTTATGATAGCAATAATAAACTTGTTTTCAGTGAAAAAAGCGATGCTAAATCTATTTCTCAAGGTTTATTTACTATGGAGTGGCCAGGAAGAAATAACGATGGGGTTTATGCAGGTGATGGTGAGTACACTGTTAAAATGGTTTATAATAATAAAAATGGTGAAAAAATCACTGCAAATTACGGAACTTATCCTATCGAAGGTGTTGTTTTTAAAGATGGTGTTGCCTATGCAAAAATGGCTGGACAAGAAGTTCCTTTTGATGCAATACAAGAAATAACAGATTATAAGCTTGGTTCATCTTCATCTACTGGAGGAAGCGGTTCAAGTGGAGACTCAAGTGGTGGTTCAAGCGATGGAGATTCTTCTGGGTCTGGATCTACAGAAGATGGCAACAAAGAGGAAAAGGCATAAGCCATGATGAATTCATTTTATAATGGGATTTCTGGAGTAAAAAGCAATAGCTTTGGTATTGATATCACTGCTAATAACATAGCAAATGTCAATACCACGGGCTTTAAATACTCTGATGCTCAATTTAAAGATATTTTTTATACTACCATAACAACCCAATCAACCAACCCTGCTCAAGGTGGTTATGGTAGCAGTGCAGCATCTTCTCAAGTTGTTTTCGAACAGGGTTCTCCTGTTGCAAGTGATGGCGAATTTGATGTGGCTTTGCAAGGAAAAGGATTTTTTGGGGTTTTAGGGGCTGATGGCAATGCTTACTATACTAGAAATGGATCATTTAGAAGAGATGCCAATGGATATTTGGTAGATTCTTATGGAAATTTTGTTTTAGGAACAATGAATCCTGCTTTTACTGGTATTAACTATAGCGATAGAGTTGCTGGGCTTATGGGGGATTATCTTAACACAGGAACTCCGGTAAATAATGGTTTTACTGTAAATTCAAATAATTCTTTCAGTATAGGCACAACCGCTTCTCAAGGGGCTATTAAAGTACCTGTGAATATGTATTTACCTCCTCAAGTAACTCAAAATGTAAAATGGAGTGGAAGTTTAAATACTAACACAACAACAGAAGTAGTTAAAGTAGATCTTGATCCTAGTAAATTTAACATTACAAAAACTGAAGATGGAAAATATGTAGTTAGTGGTAGTGTTAGCAAAGAAGATGTGTTTAGTGCTAAAGCGGGTGATAGGATTATTTTAAATTTCACTGATGATAATGGCGTAAAAACAAGCTTTGAAGCGACTTTAGATGAAAATCTAAATTTTAAAAGTAACGAGCTTGATTTAAAAGGATTGGATGAAAATAGCATCAAGCTTGATACAGCTCAAATTTCAACAGAGCAACAAAAAGCCAATAAAGATATTTTAGAATCCCCTATTTATAATGCAGATGGAAGTAAAAGCACTTTAAGGGTTACACTTGAAAGAGTTTTACCGCAAGAAGGCGATAATATACAATATAAAGCTATTGCACAAATTTATGATTCTAATGGCAATGCCGTAGGCAATCCGACTGAAGGAAATATGGTTTTTGATAAAAATGGTGCTTTGCTTCAAAACAATATTACAAGCATTGCAAATCCAAATGGTGGAACAATTAATATTGATTTAGGTTCTCCTTATGATGCTAACAAGCCTGGTTCGGGTTATAGTGGGATTTATATTAAACAAGGCGTCGAAAAAAATGTAGTTACACAACAAGATGGTGTAGCTGAAGGGTTTTTTGAACAATATAATATATCCGATGATGGAAGTATTGTTGCGCAATTTAGCAATGGTAAAAATGCCATAGTTGGAAAGCTTGCTTTATATAATTTTATCAATGAGCAAGGATTAGTTGCTATGGGAGATAATATTTTTGCAGCAACGGCAAATAGCGGTGATGCAAGTTTTATTATGAAAGATGGTCAAGTTGTTAATACAGCTAAATTTAAAGGCGGATTCTTAGAACAATCAAATGTTGATTTAAGCGCAGAGCTTTCAAACCTTATCGTAACTCAAAAAGCCTTTGATGCAAGCTCAAAAAGTATCACTACAAGTGATCAGATGATACAAAAAGCCATTAATATGAAAAGATAATTCTTAGGAATTATCTTTTTCTAATTTTTCAAAAATAATTTTAATTTCTTCTATGTCGCTTTCGCTATAATTATGGCTTGATTTAATATAACTTACTTGCTGTCCTTTTTCAAGATATAAAACCTTTTCATAGTCTTTTAAATTTATATGATGTTTTAGTTCAAGGTTGGTGTTTGTGTTAGGATAAAATTTTAAAAAATTATCCTCTCCGATATTTTCGGCTTTTATGTATATTTTTACATTGTAAACCATTTCATTTAAGAAATTTAATTTCGCATCAATTTGATATTTTAATTTTATAAATTTTTTATACGAAATGCTAAGATGATTGTATTTTTTTATGATATCGTGATAAAGATTTGAAAATTTCATTTCTATGGCGCTAGGATTTTTAGTCTTTTGAAGTTTGATGATTTTGATTTGATTTTTGATTAGATAATCATAGTAATTTTGCATTTTGCTTATGGTGTCATCAAGCTTACTTTTTATTTTAAGGCTTAGATTTTTAAGATTTTCGCATTCTGTATCTGAGTTGTTTTCAATAGAAACTAGTGGTGAAACTACGATATTGTTTTTAAATTTTATATTGTTTGTTATGATTAGATTTTTTCTTGGATATAAAGTATTATCCGTTAGTAAATTGCAAATATAAATATTTTCTGCTTCTATTTTTCCACCCATGCAGTTTTCAACAAATACATTTTTAGCTATAATTGTCCCATTTTCTAAATTTTTTATATATACAGTGTCAGCTTGCAAAGTTCCTTTGTGTGTTGTAATAAAAATATCTTGTGCAAAAATTTCGCTTTTTGCATGAGTTAAGCCTTTGATACTGATATTTTTTCCATAAAGTTTTGTTGCTCCAACATTCCCATTTACTTTTATATTTGAAGCTTGAACATTTACAATACCTGATTTAATAGCATCATCACTTATATCAAAATTAGTGATTTCTAAGTTTATATTTTCATCGGTATTTGTTTTGATTGAACCGGTTGTTTTAAGCCCTATTTGTGATAATTTTAAATTGTTTATAACGCTATATCCTGAGTGGTCTTTATTTAAAAATCCATAATTGGCGCTAAAATATTTAATTCTATCTTCTAATTCTTCTGTGTAAATGCTTTCATCTTTTATGATAAAAGGATTATCAAGAAAGGCTATTGGATTTAAATGAAGGATTTCTCCTCTTAAATTTCGTCCTTCTTTTCCAAGAATTCTATAAATGTATTCAAAAAGTAGCTCATTTTTTTCAATAGGTTTACAGTAGTTTCCTTCATCATAGTTAATATTTTCGTCAAAACATTCTTCGTTAACATCTCTATGATAAATAATTTCATCACTTTTATGTTCAATCTTATCTACACCTTTGGCAATTTCAAGCTCTATTTCTTTAATAGATGGACTTTTTTGTATTGATAAGATAAAATCATCAATCTTGTCAAATAAATTTTTATCAAGTCTTAAGATTAAAAATTTTTGTTTGATCATTATTTTGTAGATATTTTGCAAAATATCAAATTTTAAATTAGGGTAATATTTAAAATTTTCTGTAAGGTTGATACTGGCTTTTAGATGGGTTAGGTTGGAGTTGGATCTAAGTTTGACTGTAAAAGGAAAACTTTGGGTTTTTGGGTAAATTTCTATAAGAAATTTTTGCACTATGGTATTGTAGTTTTTTACAAAAAAATCATCTGCATAAAATAAGTCAAAATCCTTTCTTTCATAAGTTTTTGTTTTTGCTGGTTTTACACTAGAACACAGAAGTTTAAAATCTATAACTCTAAAATCAAGAATTTGTTCTGTGTTTGCTTGTTCATGATTTAAACTTTCAAAAGGATTGAAAGTTTCTAAGGTTTTTACTTGAAAATTCATCTATCCCCCCCCCCATATCATTTTTTTGAGTCGTGAAATGGTGATTTTGTAGTGCATCTTCAAAAATAGCATTGAATTTTTCGAAATTTTGATTCAAATCAAAATAATCCAAATGAACTAAAATTTGCCCACATTTTTCGCACTTTAAGGTATTTTCTTTGCTAACAAGCTCTTGATGTATAGTCTGTGGAACTGCATGGATACGCAAAGAACAATTGCAAATATAATCATGAGTTTTTTCAGCTCTTAGGTCTTGTTTGATTGATTTTAGTTTTATGTATTGTTCCAAGGTATAATGGATTTCTTGAAGGTGTAGGGTTTTTTTTGTAAAATTAGCTATCCATAAATCTTCATTAGCAAAATGATCTAAAATCCAATCTTTGGTTAATATGGAAAGTTCTTGAGACATTTTTACAATATTATCTGAATGCTCTAAAAGCTCTTTAGTTTTTTCTACTAATATTTGATGAGATTTTTTATGTTCTTCAATCAAAGGAAAATCAATGCTTTCCATAAATTTTTCTTCATCTTTAAAATGAATTTTGATGTATTGAAATAGTTTTGCAAGAATTTGTTTTAGATCATCTTTATACTGTGTATTGTTTTCTTGAATTTTGAGAGCTAAATCATTTGCAAGATTGGTAATTTCAAAAATTAGTTCGTGTTGTTTGTCTAATTGCATATTTTTAATGCTAAAATCTCTACTCCATTTAACTTCCATATTTTTCCTTTTTGGATGTAATAATTATTTTTATATCGTATTTTTTGAAAATAAAATAATAATTTGACAAATGAATTTTTAAAATTCTTATAAAAACAATGGATTGATTGCAAATTTATATATTGAATCTTAACAACTCAAGGCTTTTTAAGTATATTATGATATAATTTTTAAGCCTTTTCTTAGACCTGTGCAATGCTATTTTTAAGCACCGCTTCAGGGTGGGAACACAGCAGAGCACTTGATTTTAGTGTGTGCCGCAGTTATCTGGGGAAGGGTTTTATTCATTTTAAAATTCCCATTTTTCAATTAGGCTAGCTTTTTTATAAATTAAAAATTTATTTAAAAATTATAATTTTAAGATTTATTAAAATATTAGTTAACTAGAATTTAAGCATTGTAAATTACATTACCAATATCAAAGGATAAACAATGGATAGAAAGAAAATTCCCTTGTTGGTGCTGTGTATTTTAATTGCAACTGTGTTTTGGCCTATACCTACTCCTTGTAGGTTTGGAAGATAATTCTTGGCATTTTCTTGAGTTTTTTATTGCCGTGATTATGGCAGTGATTTTACAAGTAATGCCTTTTATAGCTATTGCCATAGTGGCTCTTAGTGGTATTACCACTACCCAATTGAAAATCTAAGTAAAATTTACACCAAAGCTACTTCAAAAACTTCTACGCAACAACTTATTGATGAGACTAAAATTTCCTTTAAATACTTCAGTACTTGATTTTTTATATCAAAAGAGTATAAGATGAAAAGGTAAATACTGCTATATCAAATTTAAAATCTAAAACGAGTATAAAAGACGCTTTAAGTGGTTTTTCAAATTCTCTTATTTAGCTTATAGTTATTCTATTATTGTGGCTCGTGGAGTTATTAAAACAGAACTTGGAGAGCATTTGGCTTATCATTTTATCAGTATTCTTGGTAAAAAAACCTTAGGTATTGCTTATTCTATAGCTTTTTGTGAAACTATTTTAGCTCCAGTTACTCCTTCAAATACTGCAAGAGCAGGGGTTATCATAAATCCTATAGTTCAAGTTATTGCAAGAAGTTTTAAATCCGCTCCTGAAGATGGAACACAAAATAAAATAGGCACTTATCTTTCTTTGGTAAATTATCAAGAGCCAATCCTATTTCATCAGCTATGTTTATTACAGCTACAGCTCCAAATCCTTTGGTGGTTGATCTTATAGCACAAGCTACAAATTTAGAAGTGCATTTAACTTGGGGGTAATAGGCTTTAGGGATGTTTTTACCTGGTATAGCTGCTATGCTTTTGATGCCTTTGATGCTTTATTTTCTCTCTCCGCTAGAAATTAAATCCACGCCTAATGCTTCTACTTTTACTAAAGATAAATTAAAAGAACTTGTAAAAATGAAAAATAGTGAAAAAATCATGCTCAGTGTTTTTGTCTCGCTTTTACTTTTATGGACTGGAGCTTTGGGTTTGTTTTTTTGGAATTTCTCTTGATGCGACTAGTGTGGCTTTGCTTGGGTTGTCTTTGGTGTTGATTAGTGGAGTTTTAACTTTTGGGGAAGTTTTGGCTGAAAAAGCTGCTTGGAATACTTTAGTATGGTTTTCAGCTCTTGTAATGATGGCAACTTTACTTGGCAAACTTGGTGTTACACAGTTTTTAGCTGAAGCTTAAGGTGAATTTGCTTCTGCTATGGGACTTGGGGAAATTTCTATTATGATATTTTTAAGCCTTGCTTTTTTTATATACACACTATTTCTTTGCTTCCATTACAGCTCATATATCAGCAATGTTTTTTGTTTTTTATAGTGCAGCTTGCCTTAGGAGCACCACCACTTTTTTATGCTTTTATTATGATAGCTTCAGGTAATGTTATGATGGCATTAACTCACTATGCAACAGGAACAGCTCCTGTTATTTTGGAACGGGCTATGTAACTCTTAAAAAATGGTGGAGTATAGGTTTTGTGATTTCCATGGTTGATATAGTGGTGATGATAGCTGTTGGGCTTTTTTGGTGGAAAATTTTAGGATTTTATTAATAATTTCTAGGAATTAATTCCTAGAAATTATTCTATAAAACCGCTTGCTATGACTTTATCATGATCATAAAAGACTGCCATTTGTCCGCTAGCAAGTCCATAAACAGGATCTTTTAGAGTGATTTTTGCGCTTTTATCTTCATAAATTTCTACCTTACAAGGTGTAGATTTTGAACGATAGCGGATTTTTACTTCGCAAACAAGCTCTTTAGCGTCTATAAAAAGATTGATATTTTTTAGGTTAAATTCACTGATTTTAAGTTCTTCTTTGGTTCCTACGATGATTTGGTTTTGCTTAGGATTGATTTTTAAAACAAAATGTGGTTCATGTGCCCCACGCACTTCAAAGCCCCTTCTTTTGCCTATGGTATAGTGCATATAGCCCTCATGTTTGCCTACCACTTTTCCGCTACTATCTAATACTTCTCCAGGAATTTTTGTATCCATAAACTGATCTAAAACTTGCACATAAGTATCTTCAACAAAGCAAATTTCAGAACTTTCCTTTTGGGTGGCAAAAGATTTTAAAACCTCTATAGTGGAAGCAAATTTTTTCACATCTTCTTTTTTCATTTCGCCTAGCGGAAAAATAAGATATTTTAAAGCTTCTTTATCTGCGCTAGCTAAAAAATAGCTTTGATCCTTGCTTTCATCTACTGCGGTTTTTATTAAGTTGTTTTCAAGTCTTGCATAATGCCCTGTGGCAAGTTTTTCACAACCTAAACTTTTAGCAAATTCTAAAAGTTTTCCAAGTTTGATAAAACGGTTACATAAAGCGCAAGGATTTGGTGTTTTACCCTCTTTATAAGTATCCACAAAAGGCATGTAAACTTTGTTTTTAAAATCTTCTTGTAAGTCTAAAATATGATAAGGAATTTGCAAAAAGTTTGCAACTTTTTCTACTTTTTTGATATTTTCTTCGTGATAATTTGGTTTGCCATGAAGTTTCATATAACAACCTATAACTTCATGACCTAAATTTTTAAGTTTGTAAGCAGTGACTGTACTATCAACTCCACCGCTCATAGCGACTAGAATTTTCATTAAATTTCCTTTAAAGTATTAATTATAAAATCCAAGTCGTCAGTGATTTTATACTTTAACTCATCTCCTTTAGAAATCACTTCAAGTTTGAGTAAAGAATTTCTGACGAACTCATCAAAACCTCGCCAAAATTCACTCCCAAACAAAATAATAGGAACATCTTTTTTAAATTCTAATTGTTTTAATGTAAGAATTTCACACAATTCATCAAGTGTTCCAAAGCCGCCTGGGAAGATCACAAAAGCTAGACTCTTTTCAATAAGAGCCATTTTGCGTATGGCTAAGCTCTCAAAAGTAATATTATATTCTACAAAATCATTAAGTTTTTGCTCGTGAGGTAAAAATATATTAAACCCTACAGAACTCATTGAATTTGTATTATTTTTTTGTGAAAAAGCACCTTCGTTGGCTGCACGCATAATACCACCACCTCCACCACTTATCACACAAAAACCATTTTGAACACATTTTTGTGCCAAAATTTTAGCCTGCTGATAATAAAAATTATCTTCTTTAAGTCTTGCTGAACCAAAAAAAGTTACGGCATTTTTTAGGTTTGGTATGTTAGCAAATTTTTCTAAATCTTGGCTTATTTTTTCATTCATTTTTCAACCTTTAGTTAAAATAAATTCCATTCTAGCTAAAAATTTATAATAAGTTCTTTATTATATAAGTTTTAATAGGTTTATTTTATTAAGATTAGGAATTTAAAGACTTTTAAATCCTTAAGCTTTAATATCTATACTTTTTTGTGCAGTATTTTGAGAAATAATTTTGTTAAATTCTCCTGTGTTATCATCACTAAATTTCATACCAAAAAGAAGTTCTAACTCATCGCTTGTGCCAAATTTATTTTCCAGTAGCTTTTTTAAAAGCTCATTCATTTTATTATCATCTTTATAGGTTTCGCTTGAACTTTGCGCTTGTATAGGTTTAAATGGCTTTTTTTGTCTTCTTCTGAAGTTTCTTTGTTATTTGTATTTTTTGTAGGATTGTTTAAATTTTCTTTTTGTTCTAGTATTTTTTGTTTAAAATCATCAATGCTCATATCTGAATTTAATAAATCAAAAAGCTTAAAAATATCTCCTTTAAAATTCATACTATTTTCACTTATGAATTTGTTTAAATTATCAATTTCACTTTGACTCATAGTTTTATCAAATCCTTGCATTTTGCCTAAAATACTTGTTTGTCCTTCGATAAAATAGTTTTTTGCTTGAAATCCAGTAAAGAAAGTCATAAAAATACCACTTTTTGTTATAGTTTTATCATTATTACTATAAGGAGTAGGATCTATTAAAGAATATTTAAAAATATCACTTTTATCATCAAGTGAGAAAAAAGTCATTATTTTTATATTATGGGAAGTCGGAGAGTAATTTTGATAATTAGATATAAAATCTTTATACTCTTTATCATTTAAATTATATTTTTTATTTATCTCCAAAGTATTTTGATTAAATTCGAAACCTTGTGGTATTTTTACTAAGTCTTCTTTTGTAAAATTGATTTTATTGTTTAACTCATCATTTAAAAGTTCTGAAAATACTTTATAAGCATTTCCTATACTTTTTGCTATATCAATATTAATATAACTTGATAATAGACTTTTTGTTTGAATATTAACAAAATTTTCTATATCTTTAGCATAAATCTTATAATCTTTTGGTAAGCCTGCAGCTTCGTTAAAATCGCTTGTAAAAAAGCCATCTTTATCTACGCCATATCCTAGCATTTTACTTACTGCCCTAGATTTATCGCTTACAAGGCTTGAGTTATCATTTGCAACATTAGATGATTTTATATTTGAAGTATTATTACTAAAAGTATTTGTGTAATTGTAGCTTGAATAAGAATTTATACCATTAATCATTTTTACCTTCCTGTAAGTAAAGTTTTATTTATAAGATAAATCGGCAAAAATGATTTTTTCATAAGTTTTTTATCTTCTAGCTCTAGCAGTCCAGCCACCAAGATTACTTTCAAATTGAGTTTTATATTTCATAGTTAATTCTTTAATAACCTGATTATTATTTAAAATCTCACTCGAATTAACTCTATGCAACCCCGTTTGTCTATCAAGTAGTGCAACACCATAGTTAAAAAGAACATAAGGTTTTCCCGAGCTTGATATTGCGATATTTCTTTTTACTGTATAACCTAAAAATGTATTTGAAAAAGTGTTATCGCCAGTTACGGTATAAATGGCTACCAACTGTTTATATGTTGTTGTATTATCTGGAATAGCTAATGCTATATATTCAGAATTTCCAAGTTTGCTTGTAAGAACTTGATATCCACCCTTAACTTGTTTCATCTCATCTAAATTAAGAGCCTTAACTCCTTGAGAATTATCACTTAAAGCACCATTACTAACCTTAGCTAAAAAATCCCCAGCAAAAGCAGAACTTGTAAATAAAGAACCCAAAATTAAACAATTTACTAATTTTTTTAACATATAATTCTCCTTTTCTTAACTATTTTACTCTTTATTTGAATAATATCATAAATTATATATTAAAATCAAATTTTTTTATTTGGAACATTCATTGCTTTAAAAAAATTTTTTAAAATATTTAGAAAGGTAACAATGAAAAAGATTTATTTAACATTTATGGTTTTAGTCAGTTGTGTTTTTGCTAGTGATGAACTAAATATAGACAGTTTGTTTAAAAAGCAAATAGGTTTAAGAAGTATTACAAGCTTTTCTTTACTTAGCACAGGAAATGCAAACTCGTATTCTCTTTATCCTAATATAACAATAGGCGGAGATCCTACAATTTGGAATGATACAAAGCAAGTGTTTTTAACTCAAACTTTCATTTATACCATAACACCTAAGTTTGACATACTTATTTCAGGGGGCGGAAGTTATGCAAGACAAGAATATACAAACTTTTTTACAAATGAGTATTCTAGTAAAAACAGAATAGGTTTTGATAGTTTATGGCTAGGTTTTATTTATACAGGCGATAGCATTGCAGATTTAATTCCACAAATTACCTTTCAAGCTGCAGTCGTTCAAAGAGAAAAAGCAATCAATCAAACCAAAAACTTTTATCTGAAATCACAAAGCTTACAAGCTAGTTTAAGGGGATATAGCGATCCTGTAGTTTATAGTATTTATACAGGATTTGGTTATAATCAATCAAGAAAATTTAAAACTCTTAAAATAGAGTATGGAAATAGTATTTATGTGGGTGGAAATTTATCTATTATTCTAAGCCCCAAAATTACTTTAGATTTGGGGGCAGAGCAAAGATTTCAGACTGAGCAAAAAATCAATGGCCATCAAAATTCTGAAGTGCGATCTATTCCAACTTTAAGTATAGGTTCTACTTATAGCATTAATTCAGATACAGCAGTCTCAGTTAATGCTAGTTTTGGGGGAAGCTCTGCTTCACCTGATAGCATATTTGGGATAAGTTTATGGAGAAAATTCTAAAAATTTTATTATTTTTATCCATTCTTGCTTTAAGTGCAAAAGCTGAATGGGTAGTCAAATCTTACCAAGAAATTAAAAACGAAAGAGTAATAAGGCAAACTTATGAGCAATCTTGTGGAGCTTCATCTTTAGCAACTTTGCTTAATATACTTGATGACAGAAAGTTTGATGAGCTTAAACTTTTAAAGATTATGAGTGGACAGGAACTTTATACGGATATGGTAAGTTTTGCAGATTTAAATGATGCGGTTAAAAAGCTAGGTTATGAAAGTAACTCATATCAAATCAATAGAGAAAACTTGGATAAACTTGTAAATATTCCAATGCTTGTAAAAATTGAAGATGATCCACGCTTCCCACATTTTGTTATAATTATCAATCATAAAGGTAATTATTTACAAGTGCTTGATCCAAGCCATGGAGAATATATAAGTTCTAAAAGTCAATTTTTTAGTATTTGGGATAGATATAATAAAGGTGGTTATGCTTTATTGTTGCTCCTAAAAAAGAGCTAAAACCTTTTAAGTTAAACACTCCAAAATCTTTACATTTTGATTTCAGCCCTTTTAGTTTGTTTTAGTTTTAATTCGTTTATATTTATTATTCTTAATTTGTAGGCTAAAACTTTTTATCTTAGTTGTTCTAATCTTTCTTTTTTAGAACCAATTTCTGTAATTTGAACGCCGAAGTTACCATCGACAATTACTACCTCGCCATAAGCAATTCTTTTATCCCCAATTAAAATTTCAAGCGGATCGTTTGCAAGTTGATTAAGCTCCACAACTGAACCTATATCCATAGTTAAAACATCTTTTAAAAGCATTTTTTTATTGCCTATACGCACACGAACAGGCAAACGCACATCCATGATAAGATTGATATTTTTAAGCTCTTCGCTAAGCATTATCGCTTTTTCTTCAGTATCGTGATTAGAATCAGTGCTTGTATTTCCTGTTTCAGCAGGTTTCCCGCTTAGGATGTTATGGAGTGTTTGATCCATGGCTAAAGAAACTTGTTCTTCTAAATCGCCTATTTTTACATCATATAAAAATAATTTTTTAAAATCTTTAAAATCTACGCTTTCAGGCACAAATTCACAAGATTCTATGCTAAAATCCATTTTTGGAATGTCTTTTTGGGCTCCTAAGGTTGTAGAAAATGCTGAAATGATATTTTGGATGGCTTCTTTAGCTGCATCCATTTCATCAGGACCTAGTTTATCGTTTTTGGTGATCTCTTCTTCACCCATCATCCATTCACCAATGGCACTCATTAAAACAGCACCAGCTAAAATTCCTATTTTTCCACCATTTGCTATATTAAATATAGCATACACTAAAGGTGCTTTTAAAGTATCGCTTGCATTGACATCAAATTCTTTATATTCGCTAAATTCAGCACTTTTTCCTGTTAAACCTTCAATGGTGCTGATGCATTCATTTGTAAACATTTTTAAAAAATCATTGATCATATTTCTTCATCCTCCTCTTCAGGCTCATCATAAACACTAGCTTTAGCTTTACGCTCTTCTTCGTATTTTTCCAAAATTTCTTTGATTTCATCTTTATCTGTGCGTATAAGTTCTAAAATTTTAATAGATTTTCTAAAACGATGCAATCCAATTTGTGCTAAGAAAACATCTTTTTTATCGATGCTTACTATAGCTTTATCATCTGCTTCTCTATCAAGTCTTAAGATATCGCCTTGTTTAAGTTCTAAAAATTCATGAACATTAATTAAGGTTTTTCCTAAAATTGCCTCATATACCACTTCAGCGCGACCGATTAAAGTTTTAAGTTCTTTGTTGCGTGATTTTTTGGCTGAGGTTTCACCCATCATAATATCACGGTTTGCTAAACGGCTTAATATACTTTCTAAATGTACTACAGGATAGCAGATATTTACCATTCCGCTTGAATTTCCTATGATGATTTCCATTACCACCATGATAACAATCTCATTTTGAGATACGATTTGTACAACATTTGGACTTGATTCTTTAGCTTCTATACTAGGATAAATTTCAGTTACGGTAGCCCAGCTTTCTTTAAGTCTTTGCATAATGATACGCAAAATAGAATCAAGCAAATTAAGCTCAATATCCGTAAGCTCACGCGAAGCTTCATAGCTATCACCTTGTCCGCCCAAAAGTCTATCTATCATAGGAAAAGCTATGCTTGGATTGATTTCTAAAACACAGTTTCCATCTAAAGGTTTGATAGAAAAAACGTTAAAACTTGTTGGGCTTGGCAAAGACATTAAAAACTCTCCATAAGTCATCTGATCGACTGAATGAAGTTTAGTTTCAACAATACTTCTCATCATCGATGAAATTTGAGAGGCTAAATTTCTTGCTAATTTATCATGTATGCCTTTGATTGTCCTAAGTTGTTCTTTTGAAACTCTGTTGGGACGCTTAAAATCATATACAACGATATTTCTTTCATCTTTTTCATCTTTTGAATTTGAGGCTATGGGTGTGTCAGTGTTATCATCGACAACTTCAAGTAGAGCATCAATTTCTTCTTGGGAGAGTATCTCAGCCATTACACTAGCCTTTCTCTAAGTTTTTTAAGAAGTTTTTTGTGAATTTGTGAAATTCTGCTTTCACTGATTTGTAAAATTTCACTGATTTCTTTTAGGCTTAATTCTTCATAATAATAAAGCTGAATAATTAACTGATCGCGCTCTTTAAGATCATCTAGCACTTCGTGAATTTTTTCTAAAAGTTCTTCTTTTTCAATTTTTTCTAAAGTATTGTCTTCATTATAAAGTTCGATTTGCTCATCAATGGGCAGGGTATAGCTAATAGCATGAGCTGTTCTTACTTCTTTGATTTTTTCTACATCTAAATCAAGTTTTTTGGCTAGATACTCATCATCAGGTTCGCATTCATGTTCTAAAAAATATTCATCCATGATTGCATCAATATCTTTAATAATTTTACGATTATTTCGACTCATTACATCAAGACTTCTAAGATAATCAAGCATAGAGCCGTTAACTCTTTTTCTTGCAAAACCCCAGAAGTTATCATTTTGTTCTTTATCGTAACGGCGTGAAAGCTTTATCATTTCTTCAACGCCTATGCTAATAAGATCATTAACATCTATACTTGAAGGCAAGCGTTCTTTTAGTCTAAAAGCCATAGCACGCAGAGCTGGCATGTAAGAAAGCACAAGCTCATCTTGCTCTTTCTTTAGCATTTGTGCATAAGCTTTAGGCGGCTCTTTTAGCATTTCTTCGTCTTTCTTTGAATTCATTTTTCTTTAGCTCTTCTCTTTCTTCATTGAGCTTTTCTAAAATTATATCCATTTTCTTTTCACGAATAACTAAATCGTTGATAATATTATTGCTAGTTTTTTCATAATCGTGTTTATTAAAGATTCTGCCACTAATTTTCTTTACATCTATAAAATTCATAATAGCAATATGAACAAAAACATAAAACATAAAAGTAATAAAACAAGTAAAAATCAGTATATCAAAGGCTTCATCTATACTAATAATGCTAAATGCAAGTCCTATAAAAAATCCACAAACAGTGAAAAATGCTACGTAATTTTCTGGCCTCATAATCTCTTCTCTTTATTGCTAAAATCTTTCAATAATTTTTCTAAAAAAACTTGAAAAACTACGATTTGAAACATTATCAAGCACTTTCCGTTCCAATCTATATAAAAGCTTGGAAGCTAGGGCTTTAATCTCATCACTTGAGGCTGTGTTTTCATCGCTAAATAAAGTTCTTTTTTTAATACTACCACTTACATCTTTAGAAGCGCTTAAATGACCTAAGAATTCTAAATTTAAAGGATTTTTAATGTTTGCATCTGCAACTTTTTTAATATTTTCAAAAACTTTTAAAGCTTCATTTTCATTTTTTACAACATTAAAGAGCATTAGTAAATTTTCTTTTGTCTTAGAAGTTGTTTTTATGGTTGCATACGCATCAGTGATTGCTGCAGGATCAGGAACAGTTACTACTATAACTTCATCAGCCATTTCTAAAAAATTTAAAATATTTCCACCAATACCCGCGCCTGTGTCGATAATAAGAAAATCAAGTTCATCTAAAATACTTGCTTGATTTAAAAATCTCTCGTAAATATTTTTATCATTATATTTTAAAATCTCATCTCCACTTTCGCCTGGGATGAGCCATAAATTTGGCTTAACTTCTATTAAAATGTCTTCCAAGGAGCATTCTCCGCGTAAAACATGCAAGAGATTTTTTTGTATGCGTACATTTAAAATGACATCCAAATTTGCCAAGCCAATATCAGCATCAAAAAGCCCAACTTTATAGCCATTATTTGCTAAAACATTGGCTAGATTCGCGCTAATCGTACTTTTTCCAACGCCACCTTTTCCACTTGTAATAGCTATAAAATGAGTGTTTTGGGATTTTTTGGTTCCATTTTGACTCATGAGATTGCGAAGTTTATTTGCTTGGTTATTCATTATTTTTTCCTTTGTTAAACCCTTCTAAAATACAATGAACTAGAAAATCACTATTGGCTACTTCTAAATCATCTGGCACTTCTTGTCCTATAGAGAAAAAGCTTAGAGGAATATTTGTTTCATAAACAAGAGAGAAGATATTTCCAAAAACCTTTGTTTCATCAAATTTAGTAATAATCAAAGTATCAATATTTAAGAATGAAAAATTTTTATAAATTTCCATTAAATCTTCATGTTTGGTGTTTGCAGAAACCACTAAATTTACATCAATTTCTGCATTTGAGTGCATTAAAAATTCTTTAGTTTTAGCAAGTTTGCTTTGATCGTATTGTGAATTTCCTATAGTATCAACTAAAATTACTTCGCAATTATTTAAGCTTTTTATCGCTTCATCTAAATCCTTTGGTTCTATGCTATCAATAATAGGAAGTTTCATCATTTTTGCATACTGAAAAAGTTGCTCAACTGCACCGATTCTATAAGTATCAAGCGTAATAATACCTGTTTTATAACGCTTATCTCCATAAGCATAGCGAAAAGCTAACTTAGCTAAGGTTGTTGTTTTTCCGACTCCTGTTGGGCCTACTAGCATCATGATTTTTTGTTTTTTTATATCGCTTTCAACACGACAAGGCAAGATATTTCTTAAAAGTGAGTGAAAATATCTTTGAACCGCATCTTTGTTGGTTTTCATAGCAGCTGGCATATTTTCTATAGTTGCTTTCATAATCGCTTCTAGATGATTTTCAAGCATTCCACTTTCTTTGGCTTGTTTATAAATACTTGCAAATTCAGGAGGTATCATAAGATTTTTTCTAGCTTCAGCTTTATCGTCCCACATCATATCTGCAAGAAGATCTATTTTATCATTAAGCTTGTTGATTTGTTTTTCAAATTGCTTTTCAAAATTTTCTATTTTTTTATTATAATTTGGATTAGGGGTGTAATTTTCTAAAGGTGTGTTTGTGACTTTAGAAATTTCATTGCTAACTTCACTTAGTTTTTCTTTGAAATCATCAAAGCCTAGAGTCTTATTTTGATGAGGGTTGATTTTGTTTTGTGGAAAATCTTGATAGGTTTTTTTAGCTAAGTCATTGTTTTTTACAGTGTTTAAATTTGTATTTAAGCGAGTGTTTGAGAAATCCAAGACTACATCTTCATCTTCTTGAGGGATTTGAGATCTAATTTTTTCTTCTGCAAGAGAGGTAGAGGATGGTTTTGGCGAGCTTTTTTTTGCAGGTAAAGATTTTCCTTGTTTTTTTAAGTGTTCTTCATAGTCGCTTTCTTCTATGGCTACCATAACCTCATAAAGCGCACTGCGATTTAAGGTTTTAGGACGAATTTGTTTATTTGTTATAATTAAAGCTTTATCTCCGTAATCTTCTTTTACTTTGGGTATAATTTGTTCTGTATCTTCAACGGTAAAAGTATGTATAAGTTGTCCCATTTATATTCCTTATATCATGCCTAAAGGCAAAATTACACTCACTCTTTCTTTAGCCCCTTTATGAGGCACCTCACACCACTTATCACGCTTGACTTTTTGTGAAAAGTATAAAAGATCTAAATCAAGCGTTCTAGGAGCGTTTTTGAAAGTTCTCTTGCGTTTAAATTTTACTTCATAGTAAAGTAAAACTTTCAAAAGTGCTCGTGCATGCAAATTAGTTTGTATCAACATAACAGCATTGGTAAAATCTTTTTGCTCTTTAAAACCAAAGGCTTCATTTATCAACATAGGAGATGTGGATAAAATTTTAAATCTTTTATCATCCATCATTACTCGAAAAAGCATATCAAATCTTTTTTTTTCGGGCTCTATATTGCTTCCTAAGCCTATAAGAGCTAAATATTTAAAAGATCGTATATTTTGACTAAAAAAAGGAAAAAAACGACTTTTTTCAAAGTGTTTTACTCCTTGAATTTTTAGCATTATTATTTATTCGTTTGTTGTGCTTGTTGCATTGCGCGCAAATTTTTTATTTGTTCGCAAATTTGAATTATACCCATTAAAGCCAAGTGATAGCCAAAAGGACCAAAACCAACAATAGTTCCAGAACATACAGGCGCTATAAGACTTTTTTGACGAAATTCTTCTCTGCGATAAACATTGCTAATATGTACTTCAATTGTAGGCAAAGCTACTGCTGCAATAGCATCGCGAATAGCTACTGAAGTATGAGTATAGCCTGCTGCATTGATAATAATTCCATCAACTGTTCCAAGGCATTCTTGAATTTTATCTACGATTTCACCTTCAAAATTACTTTGGAAAAAGTCAAGTTCTACATTATTTTGCGATGCTGCAAGTTTCATTTGCTCGTGAATTTCTTCCATTTTCATAGCACCATAAATTCCCACTTCTCTTACGCCAAGCATATTAACATTTGGGCCTTGGATAATCATTATTTTCATGGATTTAACCTTAAAAATTTATTTTTAACCTTTTATTATAACATTTTAAAAATAAATTTTTGCTACAATGTAATTTTTGAAAGGAAAATCGTGTTTATAGTTGCTGCAAGATATCTTTTTTTATGCGATGAAGATTTTACAATACTAGAAAATCAAGCCTTTGTTTTTGAAGATAAAATTTTAGAATTGGGTGAATTGGATAATTTAAAAAAAAAATATCCTAAGGCTAAAATCATCAAAACACCTAAAAATTCGGTTATTTTACCTGCTTTTATAAATCCTCACACACACTTAGAATTTAGTGCAAATTCAACAACTTTACATTTTGGAGAATTTTTAATTTGGCTTAAAAGTGTTATAAATTCTCGTTCCATATTAAATGCACAGGCCAAAGAAGAATTAATACTTCAAAGCATTAAAAAAATGCAAAAAAGTGGTATAGGCACTATAGGTGAAATTTCAAGTTTTGGGAGTGATTTAGATCCTTGCTTAAAGGCTAGTCACAAGGGTATGCGTATAGTATTTTTTAATGAAATTTTGGGTACAAATGAAAATCAAGTTGAAGATAAAAAACAAGAATTTTTAAAAAGATTTGAAAATTCTTTGAAATTTAAAAATGATTTTTTTATCCCGGCAATTTCGATTCATTCTCCTTATTCAACTCATCCTAGTTTGGCTCATTTTGCTCTTGATTTAGCTAAAAAGCAAAATTTACTAGCTAGTACGCATTTTTTAGAAAGTAAGGCTGAAAATATCTGGCTTAGAGAGTCTAAAGGGGGTTTTAAAAAATGGCTTGAAAATTTCACACTTCATCCTAAGCCTCTTTATACACCAAAGGATTTTGTTAAACTTTTTAAAGGAGTAAGGACTCTTTTTACGCATTGTGTTTATC
The DNA here is from genome assembly GCF_001762865.1 of Campylobacter sp. BCW_6468. Lineage (NCBI taxonomy): Bacteria > Pseudomonadati > Campylobacterota > Epsilonproteobacteria > Campylobacterales > Campylobacteraceae > Campylobacter > Campylobacter sp. BCW_6468. The sequence goes on along the minus strand of NZ_MJXQ01000010.1, from coordinate 67,328 downwards.
TAAAAGAATATGAATGGTTAGATAAAAATTTACATTCTATTACACATTGTGCATTTTCAAATCGCCTTTTAAGTCAAAAAAGCTTAGATTTAAAAACGGCTTTAAAAAGTGGATTAAATATCCATTTAGGAACCGATGGACTTAGCTCAAATATTTCATTGTCCTTACTTGATGAAATGCGCGCGAATTTGCTTATACATAAGAATTTTGATTTATTAGAGTTAGCCTCTAAGCTTTTGCAAATGGTAACACTTTATCCTGCAAGGGCTTTAAATTTAAATTTAGGAGAGCTTAAAAAAGGTAAAATTGCTGATTTTAGCGTATTTGAGCTAGGAGAATGTGATAAAAAGCAAGCTCCTTTGCAGTTTATTTTAAATGCTAAGGAAGTGGATAAATTATTTATAAAAGGAAAAGAATGCAAATTTTAAAATCATTTTTTAAGGCTTTAGGATGCGGTATAAAATTTATCAATACTTATTTTAAAACCTTTGTTTTATTGTTGATTGTTATATGGATTTTAATGCCTAGTGCAAATTCAAGCTCCAATCTTGCAAATTTAGAACGCATTGATTTAAAGGGTGAAATTTTTGACAGCTCTGCGGTTTTGGAAAAAATTATCAATGCTAAAAATGATAGCAATATTAAAGGAGTGCTTTTTGTTATAGACTCTCCTGGTGGAGCTTTTGCTCCTAGTATGGAACTAGCTCTAGCTATAAAGGATTTAAAAATTAAAAAGCCTGTGCTTGTTTATGCAAGCGGAACTATGGCAAGCGGAAGTTATTTAGCAGGAGTTGGAGCTAATAAAATTTTAGCCAATCCAGCAAGTTTTATAGGCTCTATCGGTGTGATTATGCAAGGAGCTGATTTAAGCGGATTGGCTAATAAACTCGGTATTAAAGAACAAACTATTCAAGCGGGTGAATTTAAAAGTGCTGGAACTTTTGCAAGAGCTTGGAATGAGAATGAAAGAAATTTTTTACAGGGTTTAATTGATCAAAGTTATGATCTTTTTACAGGTTTTGTTGCCAAGGAAAGAGCATTAGATCTTAATAAAAAAGATCAATGGGCAAATGCAAGAGTGTTTTTAGCTGCCAAGGCTAAGGAGCTTGGTCTTATAGATGAGCTTAGTAATTATGAAAATGCTAAAAAGGAGCTTGAAAAACTTGCTAATGTTTCAAATCCTGTTTGGAAAGAAGAAGATAAGATTGATAAATTTCTTAACCGCCTAGAAGGACAAACATCAAGCTTGATAAGTAAAAGCTTAATCGAAATCGCTTATAAAACTAATAGCAGTTTTATAAACGCTAGATAAAATATATAAATATTTTTATTTAATTTTTGTAATATTTTTATGCAATAATTATTTATATCTTAGATAAGGAGTAAAATAATGAAAAAAAATATTGTTTTTTTCGAAGTTAAAGGTGGGAGTGATAAAGGTGAAGATGGCTATAGAAAAGATACCATGCCTATGGTAAATGCCTTAAAAGCTAAGGGTTGGAATGCTGAGGTGATTTTTTTTGAAGTGGGTAAAAAAGATGAAATTTACAAATATGTGAAAGAAAATTTTGATGGTTATGTTTCTCGCATCAATCCTGGCAATCTTAAAGAAGAAAATGAGTATTTTGATATGTTAAGAAAACTTTATGCCGATAAGCTTGTAGGCATGCCTCATCCTGATGCTATGATAGGTTATGGCGCTAAAGATGCACTTACAAAATTAGCAGATACTGATCTTGTTCCAAGCGATACTTATGCTTACTATGATATTAAGACTTTTAAAGAAAATTTTCCAAAAAGTTTGGCTAAAGGTGAAAGGGTTTTAAAACAAAATCGTGGCTCTACAGGAGAGGGAATTTGGCGTGTGAGTGTAGAGGGTAATGTTAGTGGAGATAGTTTGCCTTTAAACACAAAAATCAAATGTACAGAAGCTAAGGATAATCATGTAGAACATAGAGAGCTTGGGGAATTTATGGATTTTTGCGAGCAATATATCATAGGTGATAATGGTATGCTTGTGGATATGACTTTTTTACCGCGCATTAAAGAAGGTGAAATCAGACTTTTAATGCTTTATAACACCCCTGTAAATGTAGTGCATAAAAAACCAGCCGAAGATGCTGATGCTTTTTCTGCTACGCTTTTTAGTGGGGCAAAATATCGCTATGATAAGCCAGAAGATTGGAAAACTTTGGTGGATATGTTTTTAGGCGAGCTTCCTAAGGTAAGGGAAAAATTAGGCAATTACGACTTACCATTGATTTGGACGGCTGATTTTATTTTAGATACTGATGAAAAGGGCAATGATAAATATGTTTTAGGCGAGATTAATTGTTCTTGTGTAGGTTTTACTTCTCATTTAGAACTTGCTGATGAAGTAGCTTCAAATATTATTAATATTGTAAGTAAAACTAAGGCTTAGTCTTTAAGCTTAATGTCCATTTTATTATTGCAAAATGGACATTCTTTTTCTATTGTTTTTAAGTTTGAGCTATATTCTATCGAGAAAAAATTTTCACAAAATGAGCATTTTGTATCTTTGGTTAGCATAGGATAGGAATAGTCAAATTTATCCAAAATAAAATATTTTATTTTTTATCCTTAAATTTCCTTCTTTGTCTAACTTATACTTTATTTATTATTTTAACGCATAAATAGTTAATTAGAAATTTTCTGAATATTTTTTATAAAACTGTATGGCTTCTTTGCATTTTTTACATTTAAATTTTACGCCCTTAAGTTGAATTTTTTGATGAATTTCAAATGGTACATCATGCATTTGTTCTACGCATTCGCATGTATAAAGATAAACTGTATTTTCATCATCTTTTTCTTCTTTGACTTCTTCAAAGCTTACTTCCCCATCATCTTCAGAAGTTAAAGAAGATCTTCTGTATTGTTCAACTTTCACATCTTTATAGAGTATATGTTCTAAAAGCCATTTTTTAGAAACTGTGTAAAGCTTCTCTTTTAAATCATTAGTGGTTTTTATGTTTTGTATAAGATAAGACATATCACGAATGATATTTTATGCATGATTTTGTGTTCATTTAAATAAGGATAATGAATTTCTTGCATATAATCTTCTTCATTACTAAAATGTTCTTTCATATAGTTAAAAAGTTCTGTTAAAATTTCTTTGAGTTCTTCTCGTTTTACAAATTTATAAACAGCACTTTCAACCTTGCTTGCAAGTTCACAAAGTTTTTGGTGTTGAATGTCAATCATTGTGTCATGAATACTGTATTTTCATTCCAAGTTGGAATTAGTTTATCTAAAAGCACCTTCTTTAATTTTTGTATTTAAAAATTAATTTAATATATTTGAGTGAAATATTACATAATATTTTATTAAAATATTATTAATTAGAAATTATTTATTTTATTTATATTTGTATAATATAAAAAATATATATAATTAATATTAAAAATTAAGACTTACTGATTCTAGTATAGAATCAGTAAATAATAATATGTGCAATTTGTGGCCCATGAACACCAAAAACAGTGATAAGTTCTATATCTGCCGTTCTTGAAGGCCCTGCTATAAATAAGATATTAGTAGGTAAAATTTCATTTTCTTTTTTTACTAAATTTAAAGCTTCGCTAAGACTTTTAACAACATTTTCTTTTTTAAGCAATACTATGCAAAGTTTAGGTGCAAGGCTTAGCATTCTAGGTTGGGTTTTACTTGAAGGTATAAGTGCAACTCCGTGAGAGCTTACCCCTGCTCTTGCGTGAATGATGGAAAAATCACTATGAAAAACTTCAGATCTTAAATTTTCGATTTCTTTATCAAAGCAAATCTTTTTTTCTGCTTTGATTTGTTCTAAATTTAAATTTAAATCCGCTCCATAAATCATACTTTTAAAGCCATATTTTGCGACAATTTCATTGATTTTTTCTTCTAAGGTATCTTTTGTAGCATTTTCAACGATGTATTTGTTATCGCTCATTTTTTGCTTCATTTCTGTAAGCATATCTTGGGTTGTCTGGATATGTTCTACAGGATCTATACTTTCAATGCGTGTGAAAGTTGTTTCTTTGTAAGCTTTTTTAAGATGTTCTAAAATATTTGCTTTGCTTTTGCTTGAAATTTCATCGATTTTACTCATAGCTTACTCCTTCTAGTTTTTGCACTTCTTTATAAAGATCCATTTTAATTTGAGGTAATTCTTTAAAAGCGTACCATTTTTTAATCACAGGCAAAATGCTTGCGAAATTTTGTACCGTCCAGTTGAAATAATGTGCTTTTGAAAGTGAAAAACGCCATTTATCGCCATTGGTTGCGATATTTTTAAATTGTTTAAAAGCAAAGGCTTCTAGGGCATTGTGATGAACATTATTTGCTCCTAAAGGTGGATTTTTACCTTGTCCTATTTTATCACATCTTAATTTGCGAATAAGATCAGCCAAAGGAATTTGGACTGGACAAACTTCAGAACAACGCCCACAAAGTGAACAGAAATTCAAAATATCTCCTGTATGATCTATACCAAAAATATTAGGACTGATTACTTCTCCTATAGGTCCTGGATAAGTGGTTTGATAAGCATGTCCGCCGATTTGATCATAAACAGGGCAAAAATTCATACAAGCCCCGCATCGAATACAACGCAAAGCCTCATAATAATCCTTATGAGCTAACATTTTAGAGCGATTGTGATCAAATAAAATCACATGTACTTCTTTAGGACCATCTAAATCTCCATTTTTTCTAGGGCCTGTAATGATATTGTTATAAGTTGGTATAAATTGTCCTGTGGCTGAAGGAGTAAGTAAAGAAACCATAGTAGCCGCATCTTCAAAGCTTTCCATGACTTTTTCTATACCACAAAGTGCGATATGAATATCAGGTGCTGTAGTGCACATTCTACCATTTCCTTCATTTTCTATAAGCCAAAAAGCTCCTTCTCTTGACATGGCAAAATTGACCCCACTAAGTCCAAGTTTTAAGCCTTCAAAATCTTTTCTTAAATGCTCTCTAGCCACCGCATTTAAACTTTCGGGTTCATCGTTTTCTAAATTTGCTCCTAATTTTTCTTTGAAAATTTCTCCGATTTCATGGCGGTTTCTATGTATGGCAGGTACAACTATGTGTAAAGGGGGTTCTTCATTAAGCTGTAAAATAAGCTCTCCAAGATCGGTTTCTATAGCTTTTAAACCTTTTTTTTCTAGGTAGTGATTTAGGCCTATTTCTTCACTTGCCATAGACTTGCCTTTTAAAAGCTTGGTGATATTTTTTTCTTTCATGATTTCATAGACGATTTCACAGGCATCTTCATCACTACTTGCCCAATGCACTTTAATGCCATTTTTTGTAGCATTTTTTTCAAATTCTAAAAGCCTTTCTTCTAAACTCATTAAGGCATTGTTTTTAGCTTGTTTAGCTTTAGATCTTAAACCCTGCCAGTCTTTAAATCTAGCATCAATAACATTGAGTCTATTTTTTTGTAAAGTATGCATGGCAGTCATTAAATTTTCTTGCATTTGTTTGTCATTGAGTTTAATTTGAACGATTTGTTCGTGAGGAATTTTTTGACTCATAGTCTTTCTCCTTCTAAGCGTTTAAGTAAAAAGTCATATAAATGTATGCCTTTTATATCTAAACCCATTCTTTTCATTGTACCATCTATATTTAAAAGACAACCTCCATCGCCACTGATGAGATATTTTGCACCGCTATTTTGTATATCTTTAATTTTACTTCTTACCATAGCATTTGAAATTTCAGGCTCTTTTACTGAAAAAGTTCCGCCAAAACCACAACATTCTTCTTCGTATTGAAGTTCTACTAATTCTACGTTTTTTAGTTTTTTGATAAGATTCTTGCTTGCTTGTATGCTTTTTTGCACTCTTAAAGCATGGCAATTAGAATGCCAAGTTACTTTTATAGGTGCACCTTTATCTTCATAATCTACTTTTAAAACTTCATCAAGGTATTGTGAAAGTTCTATAACCCTAGAGCTAAAATCTTTGACTTTAGAAAATTCAGGTCTGTTTTTAAAAAGTTCTTTATAGTCATGACTCATCATACCCGCACAAGAACCACTTGGCACAACGATGGGATAATCTTTATCAAATAAATCTACATTATATAAAGCAATCTCACGACTTTCATCGAAATAACCTGAGTTAAAAGAAGGTTGAGCACAACAGGTTTGATTTTTTTTAAAAATCACTTCAATACCTTCACGCCTTAAAAGTTTTATTGCATTTAAAACGCTTTGTTGCATAGCAGCAGTTCCTAAGCATGTGGCGTAAAAATACACCTTTTTCATCATCTCTCCTTTTGGGATAATTTAGGATAAATATTCTAATCCTGTAAAAATAAAAGCAAAGTAAAATTTCCAACAAATATTCTAAAAATGAATATTTGTTGAAATAAAACTTAAATTTTTAATTATTTCACTATAACTTCAGGGATGATTCCTTGTAAGAAAAAAGCTATAATGCAAGTCCAAATTCCTATTAAAACAATAAAAGCTACAGAATATTTTAATGTGAATTTGAAAAGATCAGATTCTTTTCCCACAAGTCCAACCGCTGCACAAGCTATAGCAATGCTTTGTGGACTGATCATCTTTCCAACAACCCCACCTACTGAATTAGCTGCTAAAAATAAAGCTTCGCTAATACCTAGTTTTTGAGCGCTTACTTGTTGCAAGGTTCCAAAAAGTAAATTAGCACTTGTATCAGAGCCTGTTAAAAATACCCCTATCCAGCCAATGATTGGTGAAAAGAAAGAAAAAACATCACCTGTGTGTGCAAAAGCAAGTCCTAAAGTAGTGCTCATACCACTATTTTTAGAGATAAAAGCAAAGGCCACAACCAAACCTATGGTGATACAAGGTATAGCCATTTCTTTTAAGGTAACCCAAAAGCATTCTGCAGCATCTTCGGCTTTGATTTTTAAAATAGCTATAGTTAGAAAAGCGGCAAGTAAAATCGCTGTTCCTGCTTGAGCTACGGTTTTTCCATTGATTAAATCTACACCCAAGGCCAAAGATAAAGGCTTAGCTTCTCCTATGCCTGTGATAGAAGGGCTTAAAATTCCAGTTGTGATATTGCTAAATTGTAAAGTAATACTTGTATAGCTTAAAATTCCGTCCTTGTCAAAGAGGGCTTTAAACCAAGGTTGTGTCCAAATGATAATACAAACAATGAGTAAAATAAAAGGTGACCAAGCTTTTAAAATTTGATTAAAACTTAAGGTGTTATCTTGAGTGAAATTGCTTTCATTGTCAAATCTAAAAATATTTTTTGGTTTCCAAAATTTCAAAAATACAGTCGTAACTGCTAAAGAAACCACAGCTGAAATAATATCAGGTAATTCCGCTCCTAGGTGATTTGAGCTTAAAAATTGAGTAGTTGTAAAACTTAGCGCCGCAACTAAAATAGCTGGAAAAGTTTCTTTAATACCTTTAAATCCATCCATTAAAAAAACTATGAAAAAAGGTATAGTAAGGCTTAAAGGAACTAGCATTCTACCTACCATGGCAGAAACTGAATGCTGTTCTATGCCGACAAGATTTGCCATAGCAATAATAGGAATTCCCACCGCACCAAAAGCAACAGGAGCGGTATTTGCGATAAGACAAAGCCCTGCAGCTTGTAAAGGACGCAAGCCAAGTCCTACTAAAAGTGCAGCGGTTATAGCCACAGGGCCACCAAAACCTATAGCACCCTCTAAAAATGAACCAAAACAAAAACCTATTAAAATCACTTGAATTCTATGATCTGGAGTAATGCTCATCACGCTTTTTTTAATGATTTCAAAAGAACCTGACTTGATAGAAAGTTTGTAAAGAAAGATTGCCGCGATGATAATCCAAGCTATAGGCCACATACCATTTGTAAAGCCTTGAATAAAACTTGCACCCACTAAATTCCAAGGCATTTTATAGGCAAATAAAGCTACTAAAGTAGCAAGTATAACAGTTAAAAAACCTGCTTGATAGCCTTTAAGTTTTAAAACAACCAAACAAACTAAAAAACATAGTATAGGTAAAAATGCCACTAAAGCACTTAGCCAAATGTTTGAAAAAGGGTCATAAATTTGTTGCCATGTTAAAATTTGTTCCAATTTTTCCTCCTTGATAATTATTATGTATAAATTTATTGTAACAAAAAATTAAATTAAAATAAAAGAATTATAGAGTAAGGTAAATTACATTGTATTATTATTAATTATTTTGTGTATTTTAGTAATATCATAAATATTAAATAAATATAAAAATAGAACAAGATAAAAATCTTATTCTAAAGGGGTAGCAGCTGTTAAAGGTGGGGTTATAATCATTAGTTCATTTACTTCAGCAAAAAAAATAGGATCTAGGGTGCAAGGGGCTATTCCAAAGCGTTTTTGTATAGGAATATTTGGATTAAAAAAAGTTACTATACATTCATCAGATTCCAAAACTAAAGAACGAATTTGCACAGCTGAAGTTGTTGTTGGCATTATAGAAAATACAGTTTCTAATTTACCATCTTTTAGATCATCTTGACAAGATTTTGCTCCAAAGGTTCCATCTTCTAAGATGGCTAAACAAAGATCGCTTTCTTTTGGATTTGTAAATTGCACATAACCAAAAGGAAGTTCATCAGCTAATTTATCTTTTTGTTTTAACTCATCGCTTAAAACAATTTCTTTAATATTCCAATTTTGATCAATAGGATCTTTTGAGGTATCCCTAAAGGCGCTTAAAAAAATTCCCGTTTCTAAGCTTCTTATAGAAACCATTTCGGTAAAATCTTTCAAATCTCCAGTAGGAGTTGCAAAGGCTAAAGTTATAAACATAAAAAACAAAGTAATAATTTTTTTCATATTAAATGTCCTAAAATTTTCTAAAATTTACTGGAAAATGATCTGAAACTATATGAGATCTTAAACTTGCAAGCATTAAAATTGCAGCTAAAAGCGGTGGAGTATAGGTTTGTTGTCTATTTGAATTTCCTGTAATTGCATAATCAAGAGTCCCTCCGCTTGCTTGAGTTGCGCTAGTTGGAAAAACCACTCTAATTCTATTTGCTAATTCTCTATCCACTGTACTTGTTATAGTAGAAGGATCACGGTTAAAATCCCCTGCTATCATCCAGTTAACTTGAGGCATATTTGCAAAATGTGCATCTACAGCTGTGATAATTGCTCCTACATCTGTTCCTCCATTAGCTAAAGCATGGATATTGAAAAAAGCATCATTTCCATTGCGAATTCCTATAATGGGTCTTGAAACTGTAGTAGGTGGAGGTAAAACAATCACTTCTTCAGCTTGCATTCTTGAAACTATAGCTAAATTTACACGATTAGCTCCTACATCAACGCGAGAATAATAAATAAAAACCCTATCAGGCCTTGAAAGAGTTCCTAAATTCCACTCATATTCATCAATAGGTGTTCCACCTTGTTGCACATGGCGTCCTGTTGGAGTGGCTGTTCTTGGTAAAGTTCCTGCTTCTTGTATCATTAAGATATCTAAGGGGTTTGCTCCACTTACAAGTTGTCTTACGCTAACACTCCATTTGCTTTCTGTGGCTGCGGATGAGCCTTGCAAATTCCAAGTGCCAACATTAAAATTTTCTAAATTTGCAAAAGCAAGGTTAAAAGATAAAAATAAACATATAATTTTTTTCATCGTACCTCTCCTTGGCGATATAAAGGTTTTGCGGTAAAAGGCGGAGTAGTTAAAAACCATTGTTGATCAAAATTATCTTTTTTTGCACACTCTACGGTAAAAATTTTAAAAACCTTGTGAAAATCACCATAAAGATTTGTAATAGGTGCTTGTATGCATTTTCCATTTCCTAAATTTTTAATTTGAACCGCTGTATTGCTCATAGGGATAAGTTTCCACATTTGTGCGTGATTGCTTGCATCGCAAGGATAATGGACAATTCCATTACCATAAGCATTAAGACAAGTATTGGTTTTGGCATTTTTAATCATTGCAAAATCATTAGGATAAAGCAAAAGTTGCCAAACTCTAGCATCGCCAAATCCTTTGCTATCGATTAAAGTATAGCCCCAAATCCAATTTCCTTGTGCTAAAGCCCAAACCGTTAAAGCTGCTCCGCTAGGGCCTAAAATGGTTAAAAAATCAGAAACCGCAGGGCGATTTTCAAAAATTAAAACATCATTAAAAGCTTCGTCTTTAAAGCGAGGATTGATCCCATTTGCTGCATTATTGTTGGCACTATTGCTTGTTCTAGTTAAAGGTGGGGTAATAGGAGTAATAGGTACTAAATCAGCACCGCTAATTAAACTTGGAATTTCTTGATTGGTAGGAAAAGTAGGTTCAAGTCCTAGTTTTAAAGGATCAGTATCTTCAAATTCTCCAAATGAACGCCCCAAAGGATTTACATTTTCAAATTTAGAAGAACATGCATAAAGAAAAAAAGTCATAAAACAACATAAAATAAAAACTATAATTTTTTGCATTAAAAACCTTGATATGTATTTAAATTTTTAAGAAAATAATAACATAAATTTCATTATAATTTTCCGCTTTTTAAAAATGTTTTATTTTGTTGTTTTTAAAGGTAGAATTTACATGTATCTTAAACACTTATATTTTAGCATCTCTCAAATTTTTAATTTTTACAAAGAAGGTTTTAAAAATTTAACTCTTGGAAAGACCCTTTGGAAAATTATTTTTATCAAACTTTTTGTTATGTTTGTGATTTTAAAACTTTTTGTTTTTGATGTAAATTTTAATTCTATTTTTAAAAGCGACAAAGAAAAAAGCACTTTTGTACTCAAAAATCTTACACTCGAAGGAAAATAAATGAACGAACTTAGTAGCGTTGATTGGTCAAGAGCGCAGTTTGCTTTAACTGCACTTTATCATTTTTTGTTTGTGCCTTTAACCTTAGGCTTGTCTTTTATGATCGCTATCATGGAAACCATCTATGTAAAAACTAAAAATGAAAGATGGAAAAAAATCACCAAATTTTGGCTTTCATTATTTGCTATAAATTTTGCTATCGGTGTAGCTACAGGCATTATAATGGAATTTGAATTTGGAACAAACTGGGCAAATTATAGCTGGTTTGTGGGTGATATTTTTGGTGCACCTTTGGCGGTTGAAGGTATTATGGCATTTTTTTTAGAGGCTACTTTTTTTGCAGTTATGTTTTTTGGCTGGGATAAAGTAAGCAAGGGTTTTCACTTACTTTCAACTTGGTGTGTGGCTATAGGAAGTAATCTTTCTGCTTTTTGGATTTTAGTGGCAAATGGTTGGATGCAATATCCTGTAGGAATGAGCTTTAACCCTGACACAGCAAGAAATGAAATGCAAAGCTTTTTTGAAGTAGCACTTTCTCCTGTAGCTATTTCAAAATTTTTACATACCATAGGCAGTGGTTATGTGATTTCAGCTTTATTTGTAATGGGAATTTCAGCTTGGTTTATGTTAAAAGGACGCCATATTATCGAGGCTAAAAAAAGCTTAGTTGTAGGAGCTAGTTTTGGTTTGGTTTGTTCAATCTTTTTGTTTTTCAGCGGAGATGAAAGCGCTTACCGTGTAACTCAAACTCAACCTATGAAACTTGCAGCTATGGAAGGGGTTTATCAAGGTGAACATCGTGCAGGACTTGTACCTTTTGGAATTTTAAATCCTAAAAAAACCATAGATAATAACGAAAGTGTGTTTTTATTTGACATTACTATACCTTACGCTCTTTCTATATTAGGAAACCGTGATCCAAATTCTTTTGTTCCAGGAATTGAAGATTTGATCTATGGAAATGAAAGCAAAGGTATAGAACCTATGCAAAATCGTATCGATAGAGGAAAAATCGCTATACAAGCTCTAAAAGACTATAAACTTGCTAAAGAAAACAATGATACAATAGCTATGGCAAATCACAAATCCATTTTAGAAACTCATTTTAAAGATTTTGGTTATGGATATTTAGAAAAACCAAGCGATACTATTCCACCTGTGGCTTTAACTTTTTATAGCTTTCATATCATGGTTGCTTTAGGAAGTTTTTTCTTTTTACTTTTCATCGTTACGCTTTATCTTACCATGGCAAATGATATTGAGAAATTTAGAAAAGTACTTTGGGTGTGTTTGTTATCCATTCCATTGGGTTATATTGCCGCTGAAGCAGGTTGGATTGTTGCTGAAGTAGGCAGACAACCTTGGGCAATTCAAGACTTGCTTCCTGTACATATCGCAGCAACACAACTTGGAAAAGTCAATGTTCAAATTTCATTTTGGATTTTTGCAGTACTTTTTACAGCCTTATTGATTGCAGAAGTTAAAATCATGCTTACTCAGATTAAAAAAGGTTTTGACGCACATGCAGGACATACTCCACTTATGGGCAAAGGAGAAAAATAATGTTTTTTGGTTTAGAACTTGAAGGTTTGCAAATTTATTGGTGGTTGATTTTAAGTTTACTCGGCGGACTTTTGGTTTTTATGTTTTTTGTCCAAGGTGGACAGACTTTAATCGATGAGCTTAGCAAGGATGAGCTTGAAAAAACCATGCTAGTCAATTCTTTAGGGCGTAAATGGGAGCTTGGTTTTACAACTCTCGTACTTTTTGGTGGAGCAGCTTTTGCGGCTTTTCCACTTTTTTATAGTACAAGTTTTGGCGGTGCTTATTGGGCTTGGCTTTGTATTTTATTTTGTTTTATCTTGCAAGCTGTAGCTTATGAATATCGCAAAAAAGAAAATAATGTTTATGGCTCTAAAACCTATGAAATTTTTCTTAAAATCAATGGCTATTTAGGTGTGTTTTTAATCGGAGTTGCGGTAAGTAGCTTTTTTAGCGGCTCTGAATTTATCTTAAATGAGCATAATTTTGTTTCTTGGCAAAATCCTTTGCATGGCTTAGAACTTTTACTTAATCCTTTTAATTATCTCTTAGGCTTAGCTTTAGTATTTTTAGCAAGGCTTTTAGGTGCAGCGTATTTTATGAACAATATCAATGATGAGAATATCAAAATAAGAGCTATGAAAAAACTCATGGTCAATAGCATTTTATTTTTACCTTTTTTCTTAGGTTTTTTAGTGTGGATTTTCTTAAAAGATGGTTTTAGTGTAGATGCAAATGGAGTTGTAAGCATGAGTGCGAATTTGTATTTATATAATTTCTTAAATCAAATGATTTTTGCTATCTTGCTTGTTGTTGGTGTGATTTTAGTGCTTTTAGGTATGGTTCAAGGAGCAAAAGGTTGCTCTAAAGCTATTTTTACCCTAGGACTTGGAACGGTTTTAACAGTTTTTGCTTTATTATCAAGCATTGGTTTAGGTCAAAGTGCTTTTTACCCATCTTTAAGTGATTTGCAAAGTTCTTTAACTTTAAAAAATGCAAGTTCAAGCTATTATACTCTAAGCGTCATGGCTTATGTGTCTTTACTTGTACCTTTTGTTTTAGCTTATATTATCTATGTCTGGAATGCAATGGATAAAGTAAAAATCACACGCGAAGAAATCGCAAACGATGATCACGCATATTAAGGAGAAAAAATGTTACATGCTTTGTTTTTATTGGCTTGGCCTTTAGTAATTTATCTAAGCTATAAATTTATCATGCTAAATATCAATCAATTAGAAAAAGATAGCAAACTATAAAGCAAGATAAGATTTAAACCGATATAAGTATAAATCTTTTCAAAATATTGCAATTTGCCCATTTTTGGGCATCTTTTAATTATAAATCTTTTAAAGCTTCATTAGCAGCATCAAGGGCGTGAATAAGACTTGTATCAAAAATTTTGATATTTGTATCATTTTTGGATATTAATAAACCAATTTCAGTGCAAGCTAAAAGCACTCCCTTTGCCCCTTTTTCTTGTAGTTTTTTTATAATATTTAAATATTTTTCTTTAGATTCTTGCTTGATTTCACCTTTACAAAGCTCATTAAAAATAATATCATTAACGATTTTTATATCTTCATCGCTAGGAATAATAACGCTAATATTTTCTTCAATAAGCACTTTTTTATAAAAATCCTGCGTCATTGTGTATTTAGTACCCAATAAACCAATTTTTTGTATGTTTTCTTGTTTTAAAGCCTTAGCAGAACTTTTTGCAATATGTAAAATAGGGATATTTATATTTTGTTGAATTTCATCAAAAACCTTATGCATAGTATTAGTTGCAATTATTATAAAATTAGCCCCTGCAAGTTCTAATTTTTTAGCACATTGAGTCAAAATTTGTGCAGCTTCTTGCCATTTATCTTGGCTTTGTAAATTTTCTATTTCTTCAAAATTAACACTGTAAAGTAAAATTTTTGCAGAATTTAAAGATTTTAATTTATCATTTATAGCTTGATTTATTGTTTTATAATAAGTAATAGTGCTTTCAAAACTCATTCCGCCTATAATACCAATGGTTTTCATTTTTCTCCTTAAGAATTAATTTTTGAGTCGTTTTATTACAATATATTTCATAGAAATATGATTTATTTTTAAATAAATAAATATATTTTAATATTTTTATTAAAGTTTAAAATAATTTTTTAAACTATTTTCCAATCTATAGGAATTTTACCAACTTTTTTTAAAAATTCATTAGCCTTTGAAAAATGCTTACAACCTAAAAATCCTGTTCTAGCTAAAGGACTTGGGTGAGCTGCTTTTAAAATCAAATGCTTAGTATTATCAATCAAAATCTCCTTGTTTTTTGCGTAATTTCCCCAAAGCATAAAAACAAGCCCTGATTTTTCATTACTTAATTTATGTATTATAGCATCACTAAATTCTTGCCAACCCCACGAACTATGGCTAGCTGCTTTATTTGCTTCAACGCTAAGAATAGAATTTAAGAGCAAAACTCCTTGTTTTGCCCAAGAGCTTAAATCTCCGCTTTTTGCTGGAGTGATGTTTAAATCATTTTGCAATTCTTTAAAAATATTATTAAGACTTGGTGGGATTTTTACATTTTTTGGAACCGAAAAACTAAGCCCCATTGCTTGATTTGGTTGATGATAAGGATCTTGTCCTAGGATAATAATTTTAATTTCTTTTAAAGGACATAAATTAAAAGCATTAAAGATTAAATTTGCAGGCGGATAAATAACTATATTTTGATTAATCGCATTTAGGTATTGTTTTTTGATTTCTAGAAAATATTTTTTTTGAAATTCGTCTCTTAAAAATTCTTTCCAGTCATCATTTATTTTAATCTTATCTATGTTTATTGTAATTTTTTCCATATTATCCCTAATTATTTAAATTATTAAAAATTTTATTCTAACAAAAAAGCTTGCAAAAATATATTAATTTTTTTTGAAGTAAATAAAATTTTTTATATTAATAAAAATTAAATATAAAGACATAATAGGATATAAAAATACTTAATTTATTGTATTTGAAAGTAGTTTTCTTATTAACCAATTATTAACTAAAAATGCAATATCATTATTTTATGATTTAAATCAAAAATTTTTGATTTTAAATTAAAATACTTTTATGAAAGGTTCAAAATGGGAACAAGAAAAGAACATGATTTTATTGGGGAATTAGAAATCTCTGATGAGGTTTATTATGGAGTGCAAACTTTTAGAGCTGTTGAAAATTTTGATATTTCTCATGATAGATTAAAAGATTTTCCTCGCTTTGTTAGAGCTTTGGCTAGAGTAAAAAAAGCTGCAGCTATGGCAAATCATGAATTAGGTCTTTTGGATAAAAATATCCAAGATGCGATTATTAAAGCGTGCGATAAAATTTTAGAAGGCGGGTATTATGATCAATTTGTAGTAGATATGATCCAAGGAGGTGCTGGAACAAGTACAAATATGAATGCTAATGAAGTTATAGCGAACATAGGACTTGAACTTATGGGTCATAAAAAAGGTGAATACCAATATCTTCATCCAAATGATCATGTTAATTTAAGCCAAAGTACTAATGATGCTTATCCTACGGCTTTACACCTTGCCTTACATGATTATTTAAGTGATTTGGCAAAAGCTATGGAACATCTAAAAAAAGCTTATGAGAGAAAAGCTGAAGAATTTAAAGATGTTCTTAAAATGGGTAGAACCCAACTGCAAGATGCTGTACCTATGACTTTAGGTCGTGAATTTAAAACTTTTGCCGTAATGATAGGTGAAGATATACAAAGAGTATTAGAAGCTAGAAAATTGATTTTAGAGATCAATTTGGGTGGAACTGCTATTGGAACGGGAATTAATTCTCATCCTGATTATCCGAAGGTTGTAGAAAGAAAAATAAGAGAAGTGACAGGTTTTGAATATACTGTGGCTGAGGATTTGATCGAGGCGACTCAAGATACGGGAGCTTATGTACAAATTTCAGGTGTTTTAAAACGTGTTGCAACAAAACTTTCTAAAGTATGTAATGACTTAAGACTTTTAAGTAGTGGTCCAAAATGTGGTCTTAATGAGATTAATCTTCCAAAAATGCAACCAGGTAGTTCTATCATGCCAGGTAAGGTAAATCCTGTTATTCCTGAAGTAGTTAATCAAGTTTGTTATTTTGTTATTGGAGCAGATGTAACTGTAACTTTTGCTTGTGAGGGTGGACAATTGCAACTTAATGTTTTTGAACCAGTTGTAGCATATAGCTTATTTAATTCTGTTGTAATGCTAGAAAAAGCAATGTATACTTTAGCTGATAAATGTATAGATGGTATTACCGCAAATGAAAAAATTTGTTCAGACTTTGTCTATAATTCAGTAGGTATAGTAACAGCTTTAAATCCTTATATTGGTTATGAAAATTCAGCTTCTATAGCTAAAGAGGCAATGAACACTGGAAAAAGAGTGGCTGATATTGCGCTTGAAAGAGGGCTTTTAAGTAAAGAACAAATTGATGAAATTTTAACTCCATCAAATATGCTAAACCCTCACATGGAAGCTAAAAAATAGCATTTTAGGATTTAATATGGATATAATGATAATTTTGCAAGTAATCGTCCTTCTTGGGGCGATTTTTATCGGTATTCGCCTAGGCGGCATTGCTATAGGTTATGCTGGAGGATTAGGTGTAGTTATACTAGGACTTGTTTTAGGTATGAAACCTGGTAATATTCCTTGGGATGTTATTTTAATTATTGCTGCAGCTATTGCAGCAATTTCTGCTATGCAACAAGCAGGTGGACTTGATTATATGGTAAGGGTGACAGAAAAAATTTTAAGATCAAGCCCTAAATTTATAAATTATTTAGCTCCAGCTTGTGGATGGTTGCTTACAATCTTAGCAGGAACAGGAAATGCAGTATTTTCTTTAATGCCTGTTGTAGTTGATGTTGCAAAATCTCAAAACATAAAACCTAGTGTTCCACTTTCATTAATGGTTGTTTCTTCGCAAATTGGAATCACTGCTTCTCCTGTAAGTGCAGCTGTGGTTTATATGAGCGGAGTTTTAGAGCCACTTGGATGGAATTATCCAACTTTAATTGGAATTTGGATTAGCACAACTTTTGTAGCTTGTATGCTTGCAGCTTTTATAGTGAGTTTAATCACTCCTATGGATTTGAGTAAGGATAGTGTTTATCAAGAACGATTAAAAGCAGGACTTGTAAAGGATGCAGGAGCTGTTTTGCATGGCGAAGATAAACCAGGTGCTAAACTTTCAGTGGTAATTTTCTTGATCACTGTTTTGGCAGTTGTACTTTATGCAACCGCAATTTCAAGTAATATTAAATGGATTGATCCTGTTGTGGTTCCAAGAGATGCAGCTATTATGAGCTTTTTGCTTACTGCAGCAACTTTGATCACTTGGCTTTGTAAAGTTGAACCAGGTAAAATTCTTGACACTAGTGTATTTAAAAGCGGTATGACTGCTTGTGTTTGTGTTTTTGGTGTAGCATGGCTTGGAAATACTTTTGTTGCAGGACACGAAGCTTCTATCAAAGAAGTAGCAGGCGACTGGGTTAAACAAACCCCTGCTATGTTAGCAGTTGCATTTTTCTTTGCAAGTATGCTTTTATATTCTCAAGCAGCAACCGCAAAGGCCATTGTACCTGTAATTATCACCGCTTTAGGAATTTCAGCAGCAAATCCGCATGATTCTTATATGCTTGTAGCTTGTTTTGCAGCAGTTTCGGCACTTTTTGTGCTTCCAACTTATCCAACCTTGCTTGGTGCTGTGCAAATGGATGATACAGGAACGACTAGAATTGGTAAATTTATATTTAATCACTCTTTCTTTATACCAGGAGTTTTAGCTATTGCAATTGCTGTAGCATTAGGCTTTGTATTAGCTCCTATGCTTATTTAAATCAAACCCTAGGTTTTTCTCTCCTAGGGTTAAAATTTTTTCATTAGTTTTTAAGTATATACTACGCTATAATATTCATTTTTAATTTTCTTTAAGAAAGGAATTTAATGAAGATAAAAGTTGGGTTGATTTTTTCAGGTATTGTTTGCCTTTTTTTAACAGCTTGTGTTAATCAGGTTAAACAAAATACAACATTTGAAAATGCTTTAACACAAAAATATTGTGGTGATGATTTTTTCAATCAAAATTTAGAAAAAATTAAAAAAAATGATGATGTCATTTATACAGGATTAAATGCAGGTTTGATTGCTAGAAATTGTGGTGATTTTAACAAAAGTAATGTATTTTTTGATGCTGCGGAAGAATCTTATAAATATGATGTGGATTTAGAAAATGTAGGCTCTAAAGCAACTAAATTTGTTGGTACAACCTTGCTTAATGATACTATAGTAGATTATGATGGTTCTTTATATGAAAGAATTATGGTTAATATATATAAAGCTCTAAACTATATGGAAGAAGATGATTATGAAAATGCAAGAGTTGAGTTTAATCGTGCTTTAATGCGTCAAGATAAGGCAAAAGAATATTTTGCTAAAGAAATTGAAAAAAATCGTGCTGATTTAGATAAGGCAAAAGAAGATAAAAATTATGATAAAAATATGAATGAAAATTCAAAAGTTATAGAAGCGCAATATGATAACTTATTTAAAGAATTTGATACAACAAAAAATTTCATAAATCCTTATGCGACTTATCTTGCTTCAATATTTTTCTTTATGGATAAAGATTATAGAAAAGCTGCAGATTTATTTAGAGAAGTATCTATTATTTATCCAAAAAACAAAACTATCAAAAAAGAGGCTAAAATTTTTAAAGAATATGCCACAAAAATAAAAGTTAAAAAAGCTAAAAAATATGTTTTTGTAGTTTATGAAAATGGATTTGGTGTAGTTAAGGATGAATTTGCTTTAACCTTACCTTTTATAGTGGATAAAAAAATTATTAGCACAAATATTGCTTTACAAACCTTAAAAAAAAGGGAAGCTTCTTTTGCAAATTTAAATATAAATGGTCAAAATACAAATGATTTTGTAGATTTAGACAATATTGTCGCTACTGAATTTAAAATAAATATGCCTGCAATGATTGCTAAAGCCTTAGCTCAAACTATAATTAAAACCACTTTAAATGTAGCTGTTGCAAATAATGACTCTACAGGTGGATGGCTAAGTCTTGCAACAGCAGTAGCAACTGCTGCAACCAATAAAGCTGATGTGCGTTCTTGGAGAGGTTTACCAAAAAGTATTGCCATAGCAACAATAGAAAACGACGGAAATTTAGAAATCAAAGATCCACAAGGCAATATTTTGTTTCAAAAATCATTGGATAAAAATAAAAATGCTCTTGTGATAGTGCGTTCTTTTGCTCCGTATTTACCCACAAGTGTTGCTATCATGGAAAAATAAGGCTAAAAGATGAAAAAAAATATTTTATTTATTTTAATGTTTTTACTTAGTGCTTGTGTACCAAGTTATCAAATAAATTCAAATCAAAATACTGTAATTTTAGGTTCAAATTTACCAAAAAGTTTAGTAAAACAATTTCAAAAGCGTATAAATAGCAATGGTTATTTAGAATTTGAAGTGATTTTACGCAGTACTTTTGCTAAAGATGTAATTTATAAAGTGGATTGGTTAGATAAAGATGGTTTTGTGCTAAGAGATGTTTTAAATGAGGACTATCAAGCCCTTAGAATTCCAGCAGGACAAGAGGTGATTCTTCGTAAACTTGCATCTGATACAAGAGCGAAGGATTTTAGATTAGAAATTAAAGCAAAAAATTAATCTCATTTTAGGAAGGATAAATCATGAAAAAAACAAAAATTTTAGGAACAGCTCTTATTGGAGCTTTGCTTTTTAGTGGTTGTGCGCAAATAGCTTATACAGATGGAAAGGCAAGTCAGATAAAAAAAGGCGATGCTTTAACCTTGGGTCTTGATAGACAAGATTTTGAAAGTGCAGCTGAAACTATGATAAATAGTATGTTAAGCGATCCTGCTTTTGCAAATATTAAACCAGGTACAAGAAAGGTTATTGCTATTGGTAGGGTTGTGAATGATACCCCGCAAAGAATCGATACTGAAAAACTCACCGCAAAAATCACTTCTGCATTAAGAAAATCAGGTAAATTTGTTCTAACTTCAGCAGTTGCTGTAGGCGGAGCACTTGATAGCATGAGTGAAGATGTAAGAGAATTAAGAGATAATGATGAGTTTAATCAAAAAACCATAGCAAAAAAAGGGACATTGGTATCGCCTGATTTTTCTCTTGCGGGTAAAATTAGACAAGATAATGTAAAACTTAGCAATGGTAAAACTCAAGTAGAATACTTTTTCTTGTTAAGACTTACTGATCTAACATCAGGTTTAGTTTATTGGGAAGATGAGCAAACTATTGATAAAACCGGTTCTAGTAAATCAGTTACTTGGTAAAATAAAAATTAATTTATGAATAAAATTTTTAGCTCAAGTATTTAGCTTGGGCTTTTTTTATGATTTTTAAAAGGATATGAAATGAAAAAAATATTATTTATCGGCTCTTTAGTTATGGCAAGTTTACTTTATGCACAAGGTTCCCAGCCTGTAGAAATTACACAACAAGATATAAATATTCAAAATGAAATGTCTGACGCAAGTACTAAGGATATTACCCCAAAATCAATTGAAGATTTTTTTGAAGAATTTGCGGATAATTTCGGTATAGAATATGGTATAACCAAAGATGGAAAAACTTTTTATACAGGAAAAGGTACTGTTGCTGTAAATGATACTGATCCACAATTTGCACAAGCTTTACAAAATGCTTATCAAAAAGCAATGTTAAATTTACAAAGCGAATTTATAAGAGATGCTTTTGGAAGAATTGCTACAAGCAAAATTCAAAATTATGAAGCAGATAATTCTACTAATGCTAAGGAATTTGATGAATTGCCAAAAGGTGATAAGGTTGATCAAATTTTAAATAAACTTACACAATTAGCTGGCGCTCAGCTTGATAAGGCATTAAAAGATTTAGGTATAGATACAAATTCTTTAAGCGAAGACAGAAAAAAGACTTTATTAAAGCAAGAATTTCTTAATAAAACTATGACAAATGCCATAGGTTCTATGAGTGGACTTGTTCCTGTGCAAACTATAGTTACACAAAGAAGAGGTGAGTATGATGTAGGTGTTATTGCTGTTATTTCCAATAAAACTCGCCAATTAGCAAAAGATATGGCATTAGCAAGACAGAGTGCTATTAAGGGTAAAGGCAAGGCAATAAGTGAGTATCTGCCAAAAGATACAAAAGGCTTTTTAAATGAATATGGAATTCGCTTAGTTTATGATGAAAATGGTGCGCCTATTATTTTAAGTTATGGAAACTGGGGTTATGTAGCAGATCCTAGCAATGCTAAAAAAACAAATATTTTAGAAGATAGAGCCAAAGAAACAGCACTTACTATGGCTGATGCTGCTATTATAGAGTTTATTAATACAAATTTAAGTCTTAAAGATGAAAGAACAACTGGTGATACTTACGAGGAAATCATCAAACAAAGTATTAATGTTAATGATAGTTCCACTCAAGAACAAACTCAAAACATAACAAATATTATTGATAAAGTAAATAGTAAAATAAAAGCAAGCACAAGCGGTAAAATTCGTGGTATTCGTACTCTTAAAAAATGGAGCTATACAAGTGAAAATGGTATTGAACACGTAGGAGCTGTGAGATTTTATTCTTATGAAAATTTAGCCAACACAAATGAGGCTTTAAATTCAAAGTCAAATACAACAAAAAATGAAGCTAAAAAATCTTCTAGCATACAAAGAAGCTCTAATGTTGTAAATAGCATGGATGATTTTTAAAGGTAAAAGATGAAAATAATTAAAATTCTTTTTTTAGGCTTATTTTTAAGCCTAAGTCTTAATGCTAAAGTTATAACCACAACTTCAACAAAATCAAGCACAGGAGAAGGCACAGGCTTGACTAGGGAAGATGCGATAAACAATGCCATTATAGAAGCTATAGGAAAAATGAGTGGAGTAAGTATCAATTCTCTTAAGAAATCTAACACTAGCGTTTCAACTGATAATTCAGGTTCAAATATGCAAGATAATTACAGCGAGCAAATTTCAAAAGCCACCAAAGGTAGAGCTGATACTTATGAAATCAATAGTGTTGAACAAGATGCAAATGGTAAATATACAGCCAATGTAACGATTTTTAAAACCACAACAACAAAAAAGTATCAAGCTCCAGGTTTAAGTGCAGATAATAGAAGAAGTATTACTGTTTTTGATTCTACTCCAGATGCTGCAAAAAGAGGTATAGGCTCAGCTTTGCAACAAAAAATCATTTCTGATTTATTGCAAAGTCGTAAATTTAATGTTTTAGACCGTGATTCTAGTGGCTATTATGAAATGGAAAAAGCTTTAATCAAAAGTGGCGACGCAGCTAGCGATGAAGTTTATAAACTTAAAAATGTGTTAGCAACAGATTATATTTTATTGTTTTCTATTTCAGGACTTGAAGGTAAACAAAAAACAAGCAATTTAACAGGAAAAAGCAAAACTGAAATTGAAGTTATCGTAGATTATCGTGTGCTTTTATTTGCTACAAGACAAATTAAATTTTCTAATACTTTAAGCATGAAAGTCAATCTTAAAGACAATAGTTTTAGTGCCAATGAAACCGCACTCAAACAAATTGCAAATCGTATAGCAGGAGATATTTTAAACGCAATTTATCCTTTGAAAGTTGCAAGTGTTGAAAACAATGAAGTAATATTTTCTCAAAGCTTAAATCAAGGTGATGTTTATGAATGTTTTGCTCTTGGGAAGGTTATAAAAGATACTTATACAAAAGAAAATACAGGAAGAGTAGAAAGCAAAACAGGAAGTATTGAAATCACTCGCACAAGCCCTAAATTTTCTTATGCAAAAATCACAGAAGGTGGTGTAAAAGTGGGCGATATTTGCAGACCTTTAAGTAATACTGGTAGTGGAAATGGCTACACTATAGGTCGTGATGCAAATTATCAAACCCAAGAAGGCGGCGGAGTAAATCTAGGCTTTTAAATTTTTAGAGTTTGATTTTTCTCAAACTCTAAACTCTTTCTTAAATTCATCAAAAGTTAAAGAAAAATTTTGTAAAATCGAAATTTTATTAAACCACTAAAGCTTTTAAATCCGTTATTGCGGTGCTTTATGGTACTACCAATTTATAAGGAAAAGCAATGTATGCTATTATCAAACACAGCGGAAAGCAATACAAAGTAAGTGTTGGCGATGAGCTAAAACTAGATCACTTTGAAGCTGAAAGCAAAGCAAGTATTGAAGTAAGCGAAGTTCTTGCTATCAATGATAAAGAATTAAAGGTAGGTGCGCCTTTCGTAGCAGGTGCAAAAGTTGTTTTGGAAGTGATCAATCACGGAAAAGATAAAAAAGTTGTGATTTACAAAAAAAGACGCAGAAAAGATTCTAAACTCAAACGCGGTTTTAGAAGACAATTTACTCGCGTTGTAGTAAAAGATATTAAAGCTTAAGGAGTAAAGAATGGCACACAAGAAAGGTCAAGGTTCAACTCAAAATAACCGCGATTCCATAGGTCGTCGTTTAGGTGTTAAAAAATTTGGTGGCGAGTTTGTTAGAGCTGGAAATATCATCATCCGCCAAAGAGGAACTGCAACTCATGCAGGTAACAATGTAGGCATGGGAAAAGATCATACTATCTTTGCTTTGATTGATGGTTTTGTAAAATTCGAAAGAAAAGACAAAGATAGAAAAAAAGTTTCTGTATATCCTGCATAAGTTTTTAGGACGCTTTTTAGCGTCTTGAAAACTTTAAATTTATAAATTTAACTTCTTTTATTTACTCAAATTTAGCTTTATAAATTTAAAGTCAAAGGCAATTTAAATGTTTATTGATAGTGTTAAAATTACTTTAGCTTCAGGCGATGGTGGCAAAGGTGCTGTAAGTTTTCGCCGTGAAAAACATGTTCCACTTGGTGGCCCTGATGGAGGAGATGGTGGAAATGGTGGTGATATTATTTTCGTATGTGATAATAATACCCACACTCTTGTAAATTTCAAAGGCAAAAGAGAATTACGCGCGCAAAATGGTGCTGGTGGAATGGGACGCAATAAAAATGGCAAAAAGGGTGAAAATTTAGAACTTATAGTGCCCGAAGGAACGCAAGTTATCGATGTACAAACCAATGAAATTTTACTTGATCTTACCAAAGAAGGACAAAGAGAGCTTTTTTTAAAAGGTGGAAAAGGTGGACTTGGCAACACCCATTTTAAACACGCCACCAATCAACGCCCCGATTACGCACAACCTGGTATAAAAGGAGAAAGTCGCTTAGTCAGACTTGAACTTAAACTTATTGCCGATGTAGGGCTTGTGGGCTTTCCAAATGTGGGAAAATCTACTCTTATAAGCGTTGTTTCAAATGCAAAACCTGAAATTGCAAATTATGAATTTACCACCCTTACTCCAAAACTTGGACTCGTAGATGTAGATGAGTATAATTCCTTTGTTATGGCTGATATTCCAGGGATTATCGAAGGAGCAAGTGTGGGTAAAGGCTTAGGACTTGCCTTTTTAAAGCACATAGAAAGAACGAGCTTTTTACTTTTCGTGCTAGATCCTATGAGGCAAATGCCTTTAAAAGAACAATTTATAGTACTAAGAAAAGAACTTGAAAAATTTTCCAATGAACTTTTTGGGCGTAAATTTGGCATCATGATTTCAAAAAGTGATAGTGTTCGTTTAGGAGAGGAATTTGCTGAGCAAATTGCTTTAAACATTAATGAGTTAGACAATTATCTCAAAGAAATAAATAATCCACAAAGCTTTTTAATCAAAGTCTCAAGCCTTGAAAAAACAGGACTTAAAGAACTTAAATTCATGCTTTTAGAAGAAATTAAAACTTTAAGAAATAACAAATAAAAATTTTAACAATCTAGGAAGTGTTTTATATTAAAAATTTCAAACACTCCCTATTTTTTCAAAAAATAACTAGTTTATATGAAATTTTGGCTAAAATTATAAAAATTTTTCAAGGAATAAGCATGAAAAGAATAGTTGTTAAAGTGGGTTCTCATGTGATTAGCGAAGAAAACACTTTAAGTTTTGAGCGTCTTAAAAATTTAGTCGCATTTTTAGCTAAACTCATGGAAAAATATGAAGTAATTTTAGTAACCTCGGCGGCTATTTCGGCAGGACACACCAAACTAGATATCGATAGAAAAAACCTTATTAATAAACAAGTTTTAGCTGCTATTGGACAACCTTTTTTAATCAGTGTTTATAACGAGCTTTTAGCCAAATTTAACAAACTAGGCGGACAAATTTTACTTACAGGCAAGGATTTTGACTCTAGAAAAGCTACCAAACACGCAAAAAATGCTATCGATATGATGATAAATTTAGGAATTTTGCCTATTATCAATGAAAATGACGCTACAGCTATAGAAGAAATTGTCTTTGGTGATAATGATAGTTTAAGTGCTTATGCTACGCATTTTTTTGATGCGGATTTGCTTGTGATTTTAAGCGATATTGATGGATTTTACGATAAAAATCCTAGTGAATTTAGTGATGCAAAGCGTTTAGAAAAAATCACTCATATTAAAGAAGAATGGCTACAAGCAACCATAAAAACAGGTAGTGAGCACGGAACAGCTGGTATAGTAACCAAACTTAAGGCAGCTAAATTTTTACTTGAACACAATAAAAAAATGTTTTTAGCAAGTGGCTTTGATTTAAGTGTGGCAAAGACATTTTTATTAGAAGATAAACAAATAGGTGGAACTTTGTTTGAGTGATTAATTTATTAAATTCTCTTTTAAAATCAAATAAGCTATAATTAAAACTTTTAATTTCACACAAAGCGAAAAAATGAAAAAAATTATTTTTATGGGCACTCCATCTTACGCAACTTGTATTTTAAAAGCACTAGTAGAAAATGAAAATTTTAAACTCGTAGCACTTTTTACTCAGCCTGATAAAGCCGTAGGTAGAAAGCAAATTTTAACTCCAAGTGATACTAAGGCTTTTTTAAGTCAAAATTATCCTAGTATTCCTATTTTTACTCCAAGTTCTTTAAAAGATAAAAATATTATAAGAGAGATTAAGGATTTAAATCCTGATTTTATCGTGGTTGCTGCCTATGGAAAAATTTTACCTAAAGTCATTTTGGATTTAGCGCCTTGTGTGAATTTGCATGCTTCTTTACTTCCAAAATACCGTGGTGCCAGTCCGATCCAAAGTGCGATTTTAAACAAAGATGAAAAAAGTGGAGTTTGCACCATGCTCATGGAAGAAGGGCTTGACACAGGTGCTATACTTGAAAGCTTAGAATGTGATATAAAAGATAAAAATTCAAGTGAAGTTTTTGAACTTTTAGCAAATTTGGCCGCTAAGCTCATCCTCTCTACTCTTTTAAATTTCGATAAAATCACCCCTAAAAAACAAGAGGAAAGTCTAGCAACGCTTTGTAGAAAAATCAAAAAAGAAGATGGGCTTATAAATTTGCAAAATGCAAGAGAACTTTATCAAAAATATCTAGCTTTCACCCCTTGGCCTGGAGTTTTCTTGGAAAATGGACTTAAATTCTTAGAACTTGAACTTGTGGATGAATTAAAACAAAATGCTAAGATGGGTGAAATTTTAGAATTAGAAAAAGAAAGTTTTTTGCTTGCTTGCAAACAAGGAGTTTTGCGTATTAAAAAACTTCAAGAAAGTGGAAAAAAAGCTCTTGATGGCAGGACTTATTTAAATGGAAAAAGGCTTAAAAGTGAAGATAGTTTGTGTTGAAAGTATAGACTCAACTCATCTTTTTTTATGCGAGCAAATACGCAATGGAAAGATTGATGAAAATTTTGCTATTTATGCTTTAGAACAAACAAATGGAGTTGGAAGTAGGGAAAATTCTTGGCAAAGCTCTAAAGGAAATTTACATCTTTCTTTTTGTATTAAAGAAGAAGATTTACCAAAAGATTTACCTTTAGCTTCTGTGAGTATTTATTTTGCTTATTTACTTAAAGAAGTTTTACAAGAAAAAGGTTCTAAAATTTGGCTTAAATGGCCTAACGATCTATATTTAGATGATAAAAAAGCTGGAGGAGTTATAAGTGCTAAAATTTCAAATTTTATCATAGGCGGTATGGGTTTAAATCTTAAATTTGCACCCCAAAATACAGCTTTATGCGATATAGAAATTTCGCTTAAAGATTTAGTGAGTGAGTTTTTGCAAAAAGTAGAAAAAAAAATTTTATGGAAGAATATTTTTAGCAAGTATATGTTAGAATTTGAAAAATCAAGAAAATTTAGCGTCCATCATGAAGGTAAAGTTTTTTCACTTGAAAATTCTTTTTTGTACGAAGATGGTTCAATTTTACTAGGCGATAAAAGGGTGTATAGTTTAAGATGAGCGAAATTATTACAATAGCAAATCAAAAAGGTGGAGTAGGAAAGACTACAACAGCAGTAAATTTAGCCGCTTCTTTGGCTGTGGCTGAAAAAAAAGTACTTTTGATTGATGTTGATCCACAAGCTAATGCGACTACAGGGCTTGGTTTTAATCGTAATAATTATGAGTATAATATTTACCATGTTTTTATAGGAAGAAAAAAGCTTTCAGATATTATTTTAAAAACAGAATTGCCACAACTTCATTTAGCTCCTTCAAATATAGGTCTTGTAGGTATAGAACAAGAGCTTGCTAAAGGTGAAAATAATGAGAAAAAAATGTTACTTAAAAATCAAATTCAAGAAGTAATTGATGAGTATGATTTTATTATTATTGATTCTCCACCTGCTCTTGGAAGTATTACTATAAATGCTTTTGCAGCAAGTGATAGCGTAATTATCCCTATACAGTGTGAATTTTATGCGCTTGAGGGTGTAGCTATGGTTTTAAATACAATTAAAATTATCAAAAAAACTATTAATTCTAAACTCAGGGTTCGTGGATTTTTACCGACAATGTATAGCTCTCAAAATAATCTTTCTAAAGATGTTGTAGATGATTTGAAACAAAATTTTAAAAAACAACTTTTTACTATTAATGGAAACGAAGATGACTTTATTGTGATCCCTCGCAATGTAAAACTTGCAGAAAGTCCAAGTTTTGGAAAGCCTATAATTCTTTATGATATTAAATCGCCAGGTTCTGTTGCTTATCAAAATTTGGCGTATTCTATATTAGGATAATTATAATGGGGTTAAATAAAGATAGGGGTTTAAGTAGTTTAATCAGTGATATGGATACTGTTTATAGCAAAGAATTGGGTTTTGATAAAAATCAAAGCACTATGATAGAAATTGATCAAATTTCACCCAATCCATTTCAGCCAAGAAAGAATTTTGATCAAGAAGCTTTAGATGAGCTTGCTAATTCTATCAAAGAATTTGGACTTATTCAGCCTATTATTGTATTTAAAAAAAATAATAAATTTATTTTAATTGCTGGGGAACGTCGCTTAAGAGCAGTGAAAGCATTAGGAAAAAAAGAAATTCTAGCTTTTATTGCTGATATTGATGAGAATAAACTTAGAGAATTGGCTCTTATTGAAAATATACAAAGAGAGAATTTAAACCCTATTGAACTTGCTAATTCTTATAAGGATTTGATGCAAGTTCATAAGATTACTCAAGAGAATTTAGCAGAACTTATTCATAAGTCTCGTACTCAAATAACAAATACTTTAAGACTTCTGAATTTAGATATTAGAACTCAAGAGTTGATTGCTTCTGGAAAAATTTCTCAGGGTCATGCTAAAGTTTTGGTTGGTTTAGATCAAAAAGATGAAAAAATGTTGGTTGATAGCATAATAGGTCAAAAACTTAATGTTAGAGATACTGAAAAAATAGTTAAAAAAATAAAAAATAATGAAAGCTTACCTAATCAAGAATTTGAAGATGAAATAAAAAAATTAAAACAAATACTAAATCGCTTTGGATTTGACTGCAAAAATAAAAATAATGATTTTGTAATTCATTTAGAAAATATTGATAAAATTAAAAAATTAATCAAAATGCTTGAAAAGTTTTAACCAAAATCTTAGCTTTTTTATGGTAAAATAGTCCTTCAAAAATTCTAACCAAGGAGAATTATGTTTGAAGATATGCATCCTTCCATAATGCTTGCTACTATAGCTATTTTTTTGGCTATGATAGTTATTTTAAATAGTATGCTGTATAAGCCGCTTTTAAAATTTATGGATGAAAGAAATGATTCTATAAAAAATGATGAGAATAAAGTAAAAGAAAATTCTCAAGAAGTTTTATGTGTGAATGATGAATTAGAAGTTATTCATATTAACACTAGAGAAGAAATTCAAAAAATCAAACAAAGTGCTATAGCTGCTGCTAAAGAAGAGGCAGAGCAAATTCTTAGAAGCAAGAAAGAAGAATTAGAAAGAAAAATGGCCAGCTTTTATGCAGATTTAGCTATTCAAAAAAAAGAGTTACAAGAACATTTAAACATACATTTACCTGAGCTTAAGCAAGCTTTGCAAAATAACATAAAGAAAATTTAAGAGGAGAGAAATGAGTAAGTTATTATTTATTATATTTTTGCTACCTTTGTATGCTTTTGGTGCATCAAACGGTAGTGGAGAATATGATATTATTCCAAGGACTATTAATTTTCTAATTTTTGTGGGTATATTGTATTATTTTGTTGCAACTCCATTTAAAAATTTTTACAAAAACCGTATTGTAAAAATTTCTTCTAAACTTGATGAAATTCAAAAAAAACTTTTAGAAAGTAAAGCTAAGAAATTAGATACGATGAAAAAACTTGAAGAAGCTAAGGCAAGTGCTGCTGCCGCTTTAATTACAGCAAAAAAAGAAGCTGAAATCTTAGTTAAAAATATTAAGAAAGAAACTCAAGATGAGTTAGATTTACTTCAAAAACATTTTGAGGAACAAAAAGATTATGAATTTAGAAAAATGGAAAAAGAATTAGTATCAAATACTTTAAATGAAATTTTTTCTGATCCAAATATGACATTAAAACAGAGTGAAATAATAGAACTTATGATGAAGAAGGTATCTTAAATATGGAAAATATAATTGCAAGAAGATATGCAAAAGCGATAGCTTCAAGAGCTGATATAAATGATTTTTATCAGAATTTGTGTATTTTAAATTCTGCTTTTGTTTTGCCAAAATTTAAAAATATTATAGAATCTAATGAGATTAAAAAAGAAAGAAAAATGGAATTTCTTGATTCTTTTCTTGATATTAAAAATTCTAGTTTTCAAAATTTTTTAAGACTTTTGATTGAAAATTCAAGATTAGAATGCATTCCTCAAATAGTTAAAGAACTTGAAAGACAAAAAGCTTTTAAAGAAAATATTTTTGTTGGTATTGTATATTCTAAAGAAAAATTAAGTCAAGAAAATCTTAAAGATCTTGAAGTCAAACTTAACAAAAAATTTGATGCAAATATTAAACTAAATAATAAAATCAGTCAAGATGATAGTGTTAAAATAGAATTAGAAGAATTAGGTTATGAACTTTCTTTTTCTATGAAAGCTCTTCAAAATAAGCTAAACGAATATATATTGAAAATTATCTAAGGAGAAAAAGTAAATGAAATTTAAAGCTGATGAGATCAGTTCAATAATCAAAGAAAGAATTGAAAATTTTGATTTAAATCTTGAAATTGAAGAAACAGGAAAGATTATTTCTGTAGCTGATGGTGTTGCTAAGGTATATGGACTTAAGAATATTATGGCTGGAGAAATGGTAGAATTTGAAAATGGTGATAAAGGAATGGCCTTAAACCTTGAAGAGTCGAGTGTAGGTATTGTTATACTTGGAAAAGGAGAAGGTTTAAAAGAAGGTGCTTCTGTAAAAAGACTTAAGAAATTACTTAAAGTTCCAGTAGGTGAGGTTTTGATTGGCCGTGTTGTAAATGCTTTAGGTGAGCCAATTGATGCTAAAGGTGTGATCAATGCTAATGAATATCGTTTTGTTGAAGAAAAAGCAAAAGGTATTATGGCGAGAAAAAGTGTTCATGAGCCTTTACATACAGGAATTAAAGCTATTGATGCGCTTGTGCCAATTGGTCGTGGTCAAAGAGAGCTTATCATAGGTGATAGACAAACAGGTAAAACTACTGTTGCTGTTGATACTATTATATCTCAAAGAGGTCAAGGAGTTATCTGTATATATGTTGCAATTGGTCAAAAGCAAAGTACAGTGGCACAAGTGGTTAAAAGACTAGAAGAACATGGTGCTATGGAATATACTATTGTTGTAAATGCTGGTGCTTCAGATCCTGCGGCTTTACAGTACTTAGCTCCATATACTGGTGTAACCATGGGTGAATTTTTTAGAGACAACGCAAAACATGCTTTAATTGTTTATGATGATTTGAGCAAGCATGCTGTAGCTTATCGCGAAATGTCTTTGATTTTACGTCGTCCTCCAGGTCGTGAAGCTTATCCAGGCGATGTTTTTTACCTTCATTCAAGATTGCTTGAAAGAGCAAGCAAGCTAAATGATGAATTAGGTGCTGGTTCTTTGACGGCATTGCCGATAATTGAAACACAAGCAGGAGATGTTTCTGCTTATATTCCAACTAATGTTATTTCAATTACAGATGGACAAATTTTCTTAGAAACTGATTTATTTAACTCAGGAATTCGTCCTGCAATTAATGTTGGTTTATCAGTATCTCGTGTAGGTGGGGCTGCTCAAATTAAAGCTACAAAACAAGTTTCAGGCACATTAAGACTTGACCTTGCTCAATATAGAGAGCTTCAAGCTTTTGCACAATTTGCTAGTGATTTAGATGAGGCAAGTAGAAAACAACTTGAACGTGGACAAAGAATGGTTGAACTCTTAAAACAACCACCTTATTCTCCGCTTAGCATTGAAAAACAAGTAGTTTTAATTTTTGCAGGAACCAAAGGTTTCTTAGATGATATTGCTGTTTCTAGAATTAAGGAATTTGAAGATGGAATTTATCCTTTTATTGAGGCAAAACATCCAGATATTTTTGAGCAAATTCGCTCTAAAAAAGCTTTAGATTCTGATTTGGAAGAAAAACTAGCTAAAGCCATTAATGAGTTTAAAGCAAATCATTTATAAGGTCTTTTATGTCTAATTTAAAAGAAATTAAAAGAAAAATTAAAAGTGTTCATAACACTCAAAAGACTACAAATGCTATGAAGCTAGTTTCTACTGCTAAGTTAAAAAAAGCAGAAGAAGCAGCTAAAAGATCAAAAATTTATGCACAAAAAATCGATGAAATTTTGAGTGAAATTTCATTTCAGATCAATAAAATTGTTCACAATGAAGATGATGTGCGTTTATCTTTTTTTCATAAAAAAGAACAAATTAAAACCGTAGATTTAATATTTATCACTGCAGATAAAGGCTTATGCGGTGGTTTTAATATTAAGACTTTAAAAACAGTAAGTGAAATGCTAAAAGAATATGAAGCAAAAAATATTAATATTCGTCTTAGAGCTATAGGTAAAACTGGGATTGAATATTTTAATTTTCAAAAAATAGAATTGTTAGAGAAATATTTCCATCTTAGTTCTAGTCCTGATTATGAGAAAGCATGTGAAGTAATTCATGCTGCTGTAGATGATTTTTTAAATGGAAATACAGATGAAGTGATTTTAGTTCATAATGGTTATAAAAATATGATTACCCAAGAACTTAAAATTAATCATCTTATTCCAGTTGAGCCAAAGAGTATTGAACAGACTCATAATTCTCTTTTAGAGCTTGAACCGGAAGGAACTGAGCTTTTAGAAGATTTAATGAAAACGTATTTCGAGTATAATATGTATTATGCGTTAATCGATTCTTTGGCGGCAGAGCATAGCGCAAGAATGCAAGCTATGGATAATGCAACTAATAACGCAAAGGCAAGAGTGAAACAACTAAATTTAGCTTATAACAAAGCAAGACAAGAATCCATTACTACTGAGCTTATAGAGATTATCAGTGGTGTTGAATCAATGAAATAGTAAAATTTTAAGGAGAAGATAAATAATGCAAGGATTTATTTCACAGGTATTAGGTCCGGTTGTTGATGTAGATTTTAACGACTATTTACCTCAAATTAATGAAGCAATTGTTGTAAATTTTGAAAGCGAAGGAAAAAAACATAAACTTGTTTTAGAAGTAGCAGCTCATTTAGGAGATAATAGAGTTAGAACTATTGCTATGGATATGACAGATGGTTTGGTAAGGGGCTTAAAAGCTGAGGCTTTAGGTGCTCCTATTAGTGTTCCTGTTGGTGAGAAAGTTTTAGGAAGAATTTTCAATGTTACTGGAGATTTGATCGATGAAGGTGAAGAAATTTCTTTTGATAAAAAATGGGCAATTCATAGAGATCCACCAGCTTTTGAAGATCAAAGCACAAAAAGTGAGATTTTTGAAACAGGGATTAAAGTTGTGGATTTACTTGCTCCTTATGCAAAAGGTGGTAAAGTAGGTCTTTTTGGTGGTGCAGGTGTTGGTAAAACTGTTATTATTATGGAGCTTATTCACAATGTTGCATTTAAACATAGCGGCTATTCTGTATTTGCAGGTGTAGGTGAGAGAACTCGTGAAGGAAATGACCTTTATAATGAAATGAAAGAAAGTAATGTTTTAGACAAAGTTGCTCTATGTTATGGACAAATGAATGAACCACCAGGGGCAAGAAATCGTATTGCTTTAACAGGTTTAACAATGGCTGAGTATTTTAGAGATGAAATGGGTCTTGATGTACTTATGTTTATTGATAATATCTTTAGATTTTCACAATCAGGTTCTGAAATGTCAGCACTTTTAGGAAGAATTCCATCAGCTGTGGGTTATCAACCAACCCTAGCAAGTGAAATGGGTAAATTCCAAGAAAGAATTACTTCAACTAAAAAAGGCTCAATCACTTCAGTTCAAGCTGTTTACGTTCCAGCTGATGACTTAACAGACCCAGCTCCAGCAACTGTTTTTGCTCACTTAGATGCTACAACGGTTTTAAATAGAGCTATTGCTGAAAAGGGTATTTATCCTGCAGTTGACCCACTTGACTCAACTTCAAGAATGCTTGACCCAAATATCATTGGAGAAGAACATTATAAAGTTGCTCGTGGTGTTCAATCAGTGCTTCAAAAATACAAAGATTTACAAGATATCATCGCCATTTTAGGTATGGATGAGCTTAGCGAAGAGGATAAACTTGTAGTTGAAAGAGCAAGAAAGATTGAAAAATTCTTATCACAACCATTTTTCGTTGCAGAAGTTTTCACAGGTAGCCCAGGAAAATATATAAGCCTTAAAGATACAATAGCAGGATTTAAGGGAATTTTAGAAGGTAAATATGATCATTTACCAGAAAATGCTTTCTATATGGTTGGAAATATAGATGAAGCTATTGCAAAAGCGGATAAATTAAAAGGTTAATTTATGAACGATTTGATTAATTTCGAGATAGTTACGCCTTTGGGTGTAATCTATCAAGGAGAAGTAAAATCTGTTACTTTACCAGGTAGTGAAGGAGAATTTGGTGTGCTTAAAGGACATGCTGCTTTGGTTTCTTCTTTAAAATCTGGAGTAATTGATATTGAAAAAGCTGATTTAAATCATGAGTTAGTTGCTATTGATGCTGGACATGCAAAGGTAGATGAAGATAAGATTTGCGTGTTAGCAAAGGGTGCGATTTGGGTTTGTGGAAGTGATGAAAGTGAGATTGAAAGAAATCTTGCTCAAGCAAAAGATTTGATTAAATCTATGAGTTCTGATAATGCAGCTTTAGCAGCAACTTTTTCAAAACTTGATAATGCAAGGATGCATTAATGAATTTTGAAGCTATATTTCATTTTTTCAATAGTTCAAGTATTATTACTTATATAGTTTTATTATGGCTTTCTTTATATTTTATTTTAGCATTTAGTATTTTGTTTGCTAGATTGACTTATTTGGCTACATGGAGAAACAAGGAGAAAGAAAGTTTAGAAACTTTGCTCTTGGGTGAGAAGGATTTAAGTCGTACTGATTCGATTTTAAGAAAATGTAATGATACAACTTCAAATCATTTAGAAATCTATAAAAATTTAGCAAGTCGCCGCGCTTCTGCTGGACTTACTTGGCTTAGTATTATTGCTTCAACTTCACCTTTTATAGGTCTTTTTGGGACAGTTATTTCTATACTTGAAACTTTTGGTGGGCTTGGAACTCAAAATTCTTTAAGTCTCATAGCTCCTAAAATCAGTGAGGCTTTAGTTGCTACAGGTTGTGGTATTTTAGTAGCAATTCCTGCTTATACATTTCATCTCATCATTAAAAGAAAAGCTTTTGAACTTTTAAGCATTATTGATAGCGAGATTAAAGTTATAAGTTCGAGTAAATAAGGTTAAAAATGCCATTTGATGATGAAAAACCTGAACTTAATATCACACCTTTAGTAGATATTATGCTTGTATTGCTTGCGATTTTAATGGTAACAGCTCCAAGCATTACTTATGAAGAAAAAATTAATCTTCCACAAGGTAGTCAAAAAAATACTAGCGCTCCAACTGTTAAGAGTTTAATTATTAGCATTAATGCAAAAAAAGAAATTTTTTTAAATCAAGAAAAATACGATTTTATAAGTTTTGCTGACAATCTTGCTCAAAGAAAAGCACAATTTAATACCGAAGATCCGGTTTTTATACGCGCTGATAAAAGCTTAAAATATGACGATGTTATTTCAGTCTTAAGAAGTGTAAAAAATTTAGGATTTAATAAAGTTGCTTTACAGACTGAATAATCATGAAAAATTATGGTTTGAGTAATTTAAATTCGTTTTTACTTGCTTTAGCAATATATGTTGGTATAGTAATTCTTGTTTTTTTTAGACTTGTAAGCGAGGTTGAACCTGCTATACAATATACCGATATAAAAGATAGTTTTGTAGATATTGAACTTGCTGAACCATCAAAACAAGTTATTACTCAAAGCAACACTCCTAAAGAAATACAAAAATCAACAGAGCAAATTGATATAGAAAAGCTTTTTGCTCAGACTACAAATAAAACAGTTAAAACCGAAGATATTGACCAAAAGGCAAGTAACTTTAATGAGCTTTTTGGAAATATTAAAGAAATACAAGAAGAAAAGACTACAAAAATTCAATCAAGTGCTAAATCAGGAATTTCTAGTGCCCCAAAACCTCAAGCTTCTGAACTTGTAAAACAACTTAATGATAGCTTGCTTCAAGAAGAAAGTTCAACACAAGGTGAAAGTACAAAGGCACAAAAAATTGGAATTTATGATGAATTTTTAGGGAAAGTCGTGCGTATTATCACTCAAAGATGGACTCAGTATTATCCAAATAGTGAAAAAATTTCTGTTAAGGTAAAAATTTTTATTGATGAAAATGGAAAATTTGGCTATACTTCAGTTGAAAAAAGTGGGAATCCTTTATATGATGCTAAAGTGGCTGAATTTTTAGAAAGTCAAAAAGGTAAATTTATTACTTATCCTCCGCAAAATAAAAATATAAGCATTACCATGAATTTAAGAGATGAAGCAAAAGTTAAAAATGATTAGGAGAACAAAATGAAAAAAATTGTAGCAATTTTTTTAGTCTTTTTAGGAAGTCTTTGGGCAGAAGATCCGGTTATTGATGTTGTTAATTCTGGTGTGGTTTTACCAAAGATTATCGTTAAAGATAATTCAAATTTAAGTGATGAGAATTTAAAGAAAAGCTTTTATAATATCATTGTGAATGATTTGAAAGTAAGTTCAAACTTTGAAGTTGTTGCTAATGCAACTGAGACAAGTAATTATACTTTTGAATACACTTTAAATAAAAATGGTAACACTTTGAGTTTAAATGTAAAAATAAAAGCTGGCGGTTCTGATAAGTCAGAGCAAACTTATACTTTAAATGGTTTAGAGCAATATCCATTTTTGGCACATAAAAGCGTCAAAGCTTCTGTAAATGCGTTAGGACTTGCACCTGTTGATTGGATGGATCATAAAATTTTGATCGCGAGAAATTCTAGCTCTAAAAAAAGTCAAATTATTATGGCTGATTATACTTTAACTTATCAAAAAGTTATTGTTGATGGTGGGCTTAATTTATTTCCAAAATGGGGAAATAAAGAACAAACTCTATTTTATTATACAGCTTATGATCATGATAAGCCAACTTTATACCGTTATGATTTAAATACCAATAAAGCTAGTAAAATTTTATCAAGTGGCGGTATGGTTGTAGCAAGTGATGTGAGTGTAGATGGAAGTAAACTACTTGTTACCATGGCTCCAAAAGATCAGCCTGATGTTTATTTATATGACTTAAATACCAAAAATCTAACACAATTAACTAATTATTCTGGTATTGATGTTAATGGAAATTTTATTGGCTCAGATGATAGTAAAGTGGTATTTGTAAGCGATCGTTTAGGATATCCTAATATTTTTATGCAAGATTTAAATAGCAATAGTGCTGAACAAGTTGTTTTTCATGGTAGAAACAATTCGGCTGTTTCGACTTATAAAGATTTTTTGGTTTATTCAAGTCGTGAACCAAATCAAGCAGGTGTTTTTAATATTTATTTGATGTCAATTAATAGTGATTATATTCGTCAACTTACAGCAAATGGAAAAAATTTATTTCCAAGATTTTCTAGTGATGGTGGAAGTATAGTATTTATCAAATATTTAGGTGCGCAAAGTGCTTTGGGTGTTATTCGTGTAAATGCAAATAAGACTTTTTATTTTCCTCTTAGGGTTGGAAAAATTCAATCAATTGATTGGTAAAAATTTCAATTTTAGGTTAAAATTAATTAAAAATTAGATATAATAATAAGAATTTATTAACTTTGAAAGGTCATAAATGAAAAAAATTCTTTTTACTTCAATCGCAGCTCTTGCAGTTGTTATTAGTGGTTGTAGCACAAAAAGCACTAGCGTAAGCGGTGATAGTAGTGTTGATTCAAATCGTGGTTCAGGTGGAAGTGATGGTTGGGATATTGATTCAAAAATTTCTCAACTTAATGATACTTTAAATAAAGTATATTTTGATTTTGATAAATTCAACATTCGTCCTGATATGCAAAATGTTGTAAGCACAAATGCTAATATTTTTAACACTGAAGTAAGCGGTGTAAGTATTACTGTTGAAGGAAACTGCGATGAGTGGGGAACCGATGAATATAACCAAGCTCTAGGTTTAAAAAGAGCAAAAGCTGTAAAAGAAGCTTTAATCGCTAAAGGTGTAAATGCTGATAGAATTGCTGTTAAAAGCTATGGAGAAACAAATCCTGTGTGTACTGAAAAAACTAAAGCTTGCGATGCGCAAAACAGACGTGCTGAATTTAAATTATCAAGATAATTAATGAAAAAAATATTCACAGTAGCTCTTCTTGGAGCTACTTTACTTTATGCAGAAAGCTCAGCTTTTGGTGCAGGAGATATAACAAGCAATTCTTCTTATGGTTTAACTTCAAATGAAAAATTATTTAAAGAAAAGTTAGATAATTTAAATAATGAAAATATACAAACAAATGCTAGAATTAATGAAATTAACGAAAGAATCGAGGGTTTACAAAGCACTTTAGAAGGTATAAATTCTCAATATGCTAAATCAAATTCTAGATTAAGTCAAGTTGAAGAGAATAATCAAAATATTGAAAATAATTTTACTAGTGAAATTCAAAAATTAAAGGCTTATGTTGAAGAAAGTAGAAAAATTCAAGAAGCTAATAATAAGCAAGTAAAAAAAGTTTTAGCCGAACTTAGTTCTTTAGTAGATGCTATTAATGCAAATTATGTTTCTAAAAACGAATTAAATGATGCAAATTTAAGCGTTAAAACTATTACACCTAGTGTTGTTGTTTCAACTACAGATTCAAATAGTACCATTGAAAACAATAATACTCAAAATACCCAAGATGATAAAGCAAAACAAATTGATGAATCTTGGAAAAAGAAAAAAAATAATGAAATTTTAGAATTAGCGATAAAAGATGTTGATAAAAATGCTTTTGAAGATTCCAAAGCAAAATTAAATTTTCTCATAACAAAGCAGTATAAACCTGCAAGAGCAAATTTTTGGTTAGGGGAGATCGAGTATAAACAAAAAAATTATAACAATGCTATTGTTTATTATAAAAAAAGTTCTTCTTTGAGTACAAAAGGAGATTATTTCCCAAAACTTTTATATCATACTGCCATTTCATTGGATAAAACAGGTGATACAAAAACAGCAAATGGTTTTTATAAAGCTTTAAAAACTAATTATCCAAATTCACCCGAAGCAAAAGCTTCACCTAATAGAAAATAAATTAAGGAGATAAAATGGCTATAGAAAAAAATAGTGTAGTTTCAATGTTTTATGAGTTAAAAGATGCAAATACAAATGAAGTTTTAGAATCAAATTTATATTCTCAACCTATTTCTTTTATTTTAGGCAAAGGTCAGATTTTAGAAAGCTTAGAAGAAGAAGTGATGAAGCTTGATTGCCCTAGCAATGCTGATGTGGTAATTAAAAAAGAAAAAGGTTTAGGCGAATACGATGAAAATGCGGTTCAAACTTTACCAAAAGAGCAATTTGCAGGTATTGATTTAAAAGTAGGTATGGAACTTTTTGGCGAAGGTGAAAATGGCGAAACCGTTCGTGTAACTGTAAAAGAAATTGGTGAAAATGATGTGACAATTGATTATAATCACCCTTATGCAGGTCGTGATTTGCTTTTTTCTTTAAATATCGTAGATGCTAGAGCTGCAAGTGAAGATGAAATTCTTACAGGTATTATCGCAGGAAGCCATAGTTGTGGTTGTGGAAGCGGACATGGGCACGATCATCATCACGGACACGGACACGGTGGCGGCGGTTGCTGTGGCGGCGGTGGTTGCGGTTGTCATTAATGAAGACTGCGTTTATATTTCCAGGTCAAGGCTCACAAAGTCTTGGCATGGGAAAAGATTTTTATGAAAACTCTATAAAAGCCAAAGAACTCCTTCAAAACGCAAGTGATTTTTGTAAGATTGATTTTAAACATTTGCTTTTTGAAGAAAACGAAAAACTCAATCAAAGTGAATTTACTCAACCCGCCATCGTTTTAAATTCCTTAATGGCTTATAGTGTTTTACTTGAAAAAAAACCTGATTTAAGTTCGAAATTTGCTTTAGGGCATTCTTTGGGAGAATTTTCAGCCTTAGCTGTTAATAGTGCTTTTGATTTTTTAGAGGCTCTTTCTTTGGTCAATAAAAGAGGACTTTTTATGCAAGAAGATTGTGCAAAAGTTGAAGCAGGTATGATGGTGGTTTTGGGGCTTGATGATGAAAAGGTTGAAGAGCTTTGTCAAAAAGCACAAAAAGAAAACAAGCAAATTTTTGCTGCAAATTATAACTGCGATGGACAAATCGTTGTAGCAGGTTTAAAACCTGATTTAGCAAGTTATGAAAGTGTATTTAAAGAAGCAGGAGCTAAAAGAGCTATGCTTTTAAATATGAGCGTGGCAAGTCATTGTCCTCTTTTGGAAAATGCTTCAGCTAAGCTTTGTGTGGAGCTTGAAAAGGTATTAAAACCAAATTTTAAAGCCGTGCTTTCTAATGCAAATGCTAAAATTTATACATGTAAAGAAGAAGCCCTTGAACTTTTAAAAGCACAACTTATCTCACCTGTGCTTTATAAACAAAGCATTAAGGCATGTGAAAATGAAGTAGATTATTTCATAGAATTTGGTGCAAGCGTGCTTAAGGGTTTGAATAAAAAAATCACTTCAAAAGAAACTTATGCTTTAACAAATATGAATGATATTGATGAATTTTTAAAGGTTATATGATGAAAATAGCAATTTTAGGAGCCATGAGTGAAGAAATCACTCCTTTGCTTGAAACACTTAAAGATTATACAAAAATAGAACACGCTAATAATACTTATTATTTTGCAAAGTATAAAAATCATGAACTTGTTTTAGCGTATTCTAAAATCGGCAAGGTAAATTCTACTCTTAGTGCTAGTGTGATGATAGAAAAATTTGGCGCACAAGTGTTGCTTTTTACGGGTGTTGCAGGTGCTTTTAATCCAGAGCTTGAAATTGGTGATTTGCTTTATGCAACAAAATTAGCTCAATACGATCTTGATATTACCGCTTTTGGGCATCCTTTGGGTTTTGTTCCAGGTAATGAAATTTTTATCAAAACCGATGAGAAATTAAACAATCTTGCTTTAGAAGTTGCTAAGGAATTAAATATCAAACTGCGTGCAGGCATTATTGCAACGGGTGATGAGTTTATTTGCGATGAAGCAAAAAAAGCAAAAATCAGAGAAATTTTCAATGCTGATGCTTGTGAAATGGAAGGCGCAAGTGTGGCTTTGGTTTGTGATGCCTTAAAGGTGCCTTGTTTTATCTTAAGAGCTATGAGTGATAAAGCAGGGGAAAAGGCTGAATTTGATTTTGATGAATTTGTGATCAATTCAGCTAAAATTTCAGCCAATTTTGTGCTTAAAATGTGCGAGAAATTATGATAAATCTTAGCAAAAAACTTATACGCCAAGTTGCACAAGCTAATGCTAAATTTGGACTTATTAAAGATGGAGATAGGGTTCTTTTAGGGCTTAGTGGCGGGAAAGATTCTTTGGCTTTAGCCCATCTTTTAAATCGTATGCAAGCTCATGCT
The DNA here is from genome assembly GCF_001762865.1 of Campylobacter sp. BCW_6468. NCBI lineage: Bacteria > Pseudomonadati > Campylobacterota > Epsilonproteobacteria > Campylobacterales > Campylobacteraceae > Campylobacter > Campylobacter sp. BCW_6468. Next base: position 25,433 of record NZ_MJXQ01000010.1, on the reverse strand, counting down.
CCTTTTAAATTTGAACTTGAAGCGGTAACTTTGAGTTATGGCATGGGCGAGGATTATTCTCATCTTCATGCACATTGTGAAGAACACGGCATTAAACATAGCGTGCTTGATTCAAATATTTATGAAGTTTCAGGCGATACCATAAGAGAAAATTCAAGTTTTTGTAGTTATTTTTCGAGAATGCGTCGTGGAGCTTTATATACTTACGCTCTTGAAAAAGGTTTTAACAAGCTTGCTATAGCCCATCATTTAGATGATGCAGCAGAAAGCTTTTTTATGAATTTTATTCATAATGGAGCTTTAAGAACCTTAGCGCCTATTTATCAAAGCAAACGCGGTATAACTGTGATACGCCCTTTGATTTTTGTGCGAGAAAGACAGCTTAGGGATAATGCTACGCAAAATGAACTTAGCGTGATAGGAAATGAATTTTGTCCTGGTATGAAACTCAGTGAAAAAAATGTAAAATTTCCACACGCTAGAGAAGAAGCTAAACAGCTTTTAGCAAATTTAGAAAAAGATCATCCTAAGCTTTTTACAAGTTTAAAAACCGCTTTTGCCAATTTACACACGGAGAGTTTTTGGCTTCAAAAGGCATAAAAGCATGAAAAAAGCTTTTGTTTTAGTGGATTATCAAAATGATTTTATTGATGGAAGTTTAGGTTTTGATAAGGCTTTAAAAATCAAAGAAAATATTCTTAAAGCCTTAAATCAAATCGATTTTAATAACACGCATTTGCTTTTAACCTATGATACGCATGATGAGCATTATCTACAAAGTAAAGAAGGTTTAAATTTGCCTGTAAAACATTGCATTAAAGAGAGTTTGGGTTGGCAAATGCCAAAGGAATTTGAACCTTTTTTACAAAAAGCTCATAAAATTTTTTATAAAAATACTTTTGGTAGCTTAGAATTAGCTAATTTCATACAAAAAAGTGATTATGAAGAACTTCATTTTGCAGGGCTTGTTTCTCATATTTGTGTGTTTTGTAATATTATTTTAGCTTTTGGTGCTAAGCCTAATGCAAGGATAATTTTACACCAAAATTTAAGTGCAAGTTTTGATGAAAATTTAGAAAAATCCGCTTTTGATATACTTAGGGCTTATGGTATTGAAATTGTTTAATGCAAGGCTTTATACTTCATACTCAAAAAGTTAAAGATGAGGATTTGATTGTTTATATTTTAAGTCCTAAAATGCTTATTAAGGCTTATCGTTTTTATGGACTTAGACATTCTAGTATTTTAAGCGGCTATAAAATCGACTTTGCTTTAGAAGAAAATCCTAGTTTTTTACCAAGACTTAAAGATGTATTGCATTTGGGATTTTTATGGATTATGCAAAGGGATAAAATGCTTATTTGGCAAGAATTTATCCGTCTTTTATATAGGCACTTAAAAGATGTAGAAGAGCTTGATAGTTTTTATTTTGATTTACTTGATGAGTGTGTGAAAAGGTTTGAAAAACAAAATCCAAAGCGTGTTATTGTTGATGCTTATTTAAAAATTTTGGAATTTGAAGGAAGATTGCATAAAGATTTTTTTTGTTTTGCCTGTGATGAGAAAATTCAAAATTCCATTACACTGCTAAGGGCTTTTTTACCTTCGCATTCTCAATGTGCTTTAGGATTTGAGTTTGAAGAGAAAAAACTAAAACAATTTTATAGTAGTAAAAATTGTGCGATTTTTGATGATGAAGAAATAGAAAATTTATATCATTTGATTAAGGAAGGTTTATGATATTAAGTGATGAAAAATGTGATTTTTTAGAATCTATAGCAAGTTTTTTAAGTCCTAAAGATGTGGAGCTTGTCTTTGTGGATAGTAAAGAAATGCAAGAAATTAACTTAGAGCAAAGAAAACAAGATAAAACCACTGATGTACTTTCTTTTCCACTTGAAAATATCGATGAGAGTTTGCCTTTGGGTTCTGTTGTGATCAATGTGGATTTGGCAAAAGAAAAGGCTAAAGAGTTAGGGCATAGCTATGAAGAAGAAATAAGCTTGCTTTTTATCCACGCTATGCTTCATTTGTTAGGTTTTGATCATGAAAATGATAATGGAGAAATGAGAGAAAAAGAAAAAGAACTTATAGAGCATTTTAATTTACCTAAAAGTTTGATTGTAAGGACTTTGGAAGATTAAGTAAGATTTTTTTCAAGGGCTAGAAGACTTGCGCTTTATATTTTAAATATATGAGTAAAAATATTAAAAAAAATCATTTTTGCCGATTTACTTTAGAATAAAATTTATTCCAAGGTGATAAAGATGATAGTATTTCCTCTAAGCTCTTTTAATAGATATTTTGGAAACAATCCTTTGCAAACACTTACCAAAATAAGAGATGAAAGTATTGAAAATGGAAATCCCGAGCTTACAAAAAAACAAAGAGAAGAATTAGGTAATGATTTGATAGATTTGTATAAGATTTCTAAAAAATTCAGCGATAAAATAGAATTAGTCGAGGGTTCAATAGAAGATAAGCTTAGAAACAATGAATTACCAGAATCAGAAGTTAAAAATTTATTTCAATGGATGGATAAAATGCTAAACACCCTCGTTGGATGCATATTGATGGCGTGAGTTATGATGAAGCTTATGTTAAAATTTTTCACACAAGCAAAAGTATAGATGAATTTAAAGAAAAATATCTTGAGCTTCAAAAAAAATATTTTGTTGATTTTAACAATATTGATTCATCGCAGAAAAAACTGCAAGAAACTTCAGAAGAAGACAAAAAAGCTTTCAAACCTATACAAGTAGAAAGTAAAAGCGAAACCTACAAAGATGATAATAAAATGAATGAGCTTTTAAGAAAACTACTAGAAACTAAATTTGGCACAAGCGATGAGCTAGAAATTCTTTTTGGTATGAATTTTAGCAATGATAATGCAGGGGAATTTAATAAAATTCTTTCTCAAAACACTTCAGCAAAAATTATAGATATTAAGGCTTAAGATTTTTTAAATTATAAAAATCAATCAAGTTAAACTAAAAAATTCTTCTATTTTTTTTCGCATTTTTTCTGTATTGTCGATACGATTAACGGTATCTCTAAAGGCTGAAGCGTCTTTATGCCCTTTAGAATACTCGTGTAAATGCTTGCGAAATATACTTACGCCTTGATCTTTGTAGTGTTTTATCATTTCATCAAAATGAGTGAGTATGATTTCTTTTTTGAGTTTTTCATCTACACTTTTACCGCTTTTGATTTCATAAAATATCCAAGGATTTCCTACGCTTGCGCGCCCTATCATGAGTCCATCACATTTTGTGATTTTATAAACTTCTTTAGCGTTTTGTGCGTTAATATCGCCATTTGCAATCACAGGAATTTTCACGCTCGCTTTAGCACTAGCAATGGATCCATAATCGGCTTTTCCGCTATAAAGCTGTTTTCTTGTGCGTCCGTGGATACTTATAAAATCCACCCCCAAGCTTTCACAAATTTTAGCCATTTTTTCAGGATATTTTTCATTAAATCCTAGTCGAAATTTCACACTTGTAAGGCTTTTTTTATTGTTTTCTTTAATCACTCCTACAAGATTTTTAAAAAGCTCTAAATTTTCTAGCAAAGCACTGCCAGCACATTGTTTAACAACTTTATTTACAGGGCAACCGCAATTAAAATCGATCCCATCTACAAAATCCATTTCATTTAGCATTTGCACTGCTTTTTTTAGCACTTCTTTATCTCCACCTGCAATTTGGACTATATAGGGATTTTCTAATTCAGCTCTTTCTAGCATATGTAAAGTTTTAGAACTTTCATAAACTAAGGCATTAGAACTTATCATTTCACTTATGGTAATATCAGCACCAAATTTTTTTACTACATTACGAAAAGGCAGATCTGAAAAACCTGCCATAGGGGCTAAAAACAGGGGTTTTTTGCTAAAATCTATCATTGTATGAGTTGATTTAGATCGATTTTGATATTTTTTTCACGCAAGACTAAAAAGGCTTTAAAATCATTAAATTTTTTATCATCATTGTGAATTTGTTCTCTTAACTCATCTAAAAGTCCAAATTCAGCCAAAAGATATAAATATGCTCTTAAAGCTTCGCTTTTTTCATTTTTAATTTTGTTAAAAATTCCTAAAATAGCATCAGGATTTAAAAGTTTAGTACTTAGTTTTGCTGCGTTAAGATAGTCTTTTTCGCTTAATATGTTGTGTGAAAGTAAAACTTCATATTCTGCTACACTAAGTTCTAAATTTCCTTCTTTAAAACGCTTGATAAGTGTGAGAACTTCAGAAGGCTTTTTAGGGATTTTTACATTTTTAATTTGCTCATAACTAGCTTTTTCTATAAGAGTGTTAAAAGCAATTTCTTCAAATTCATCTTTGATTTCATTAAGGTTTTTAAGTTTGTTATAGGCATAATTTGCATCATTTTTGAGATGATTTTTTTCATTTTGCAAATATAAAACATTGTTATTTTCGAGTTTAAATTTGCTAAGGTTAAAAAATTCGTTTTTATTTAAACCATCAATAAGATCTAAAATTTCATTGATTTTATTTGAGTGTGGAATTTTTTCATGTGTTTTTATGGTTTTAAAAAGTTGTGCTACAGATCTAAATTCTTTTGTTTGAAAAGTGGTTTTAAGATCTTTTTCAAGGAGTAAATCTTGAGTATAAGCTTCAAATTTAGCTGCATCTTTAAAAAAATGCTTAAATTTTAAATAACGCAAAAATCCATGAAATGCTATGTGTAAAACGGCTAAAATCATATAAATAAATAAAGGAATAACAAGCCATATCATAATAGGTAGTTCAAAGGTATAAGTGCTGATATTTAGAGTATAGCTTCCTAATTCTAGATGCCAAGCAAAGGCAAAAATAAGTGCTATATAAATAAAACTTGCAAGTAAGAAGAGTTTAATTTTCATGTTTTTTTCCTTGTTCTGCAATTTGACGGCAAGCGATACAATATCTTGCGTGAGGTTTGACTTTTAGTCTTTGAGAGTCGATTTCATCATCGCAAGATTCGCAAATTCCATAAGTACCGTTTTTGATTTTATCTAAAGAATCTTCGATTTCTATAAGTTCTTCTTTGAGATTGGTGCTGATAGCAAAGTCAATTTGAGATCCTGTTTCTATGACAGAAAAATCCACACTATCGCTTGGGACGCTATTGTGAAGAGCTTCGATTTCATTTGAATTGCTTTGCAAATTTTCTAAGATGGCTTTTTTTCTTTCTTCTAAAATATTTTTGAAATTTTGTATTTCATTTTTTTTCATTTTAAAACTTTCTATTTGTGATAAGGGTGATTGTTGTTGATGCAAAATGCACGATAAATTTGTTCTAAAAGTAAGGTTTTAACAAATTGATGTGCTAAAGTAAGTTTGCTTAATGATAGTCTAAAATCCAAACTTTGATTAAATTCTTCTCTTAAACCATAAGCACCGCCTATAAAAAAACTTAATTCATTTTTATCTTGGATGAGTTTTGCAAATTCTATACTTGTAAGTTCTTTTCCTCTTTCATCAAGAGCGATACAATAGCCTTTTTTATAAGGCATAAAAGCTTCTTCATAGCTTTTTTTTGCTTCTATGGCATTTAAATTTTGAGCTAAGGCTATTTTTTTATTAAAAACATTTATTTCTTTTAAAGTGGCGTATTTGGAGATGAATTTAGAGTATTTCTCACTCCAAGTTTTAAATTCATCACTTTTTTGAATACAAAAGATATTAACTTGCAAATTATTTTCCACTAAAAAATTTTAGTACATCGCTAAGATATTGTTTTTGTTCTCCTCTTTCAACTATGGCATCTATAAGTCCATGTTCTAACAAGAACTCTGCTTTTTGAAAACCTTCAGGTAAATCTGCTCCTATAGTTTGTTTAATAACTCTTGCACCAGCAAAACCTACTAAAGCTTCAGGTTCAGCGATGATTAAATCTCCAAGCCAAGCAAAAGAAGCACTTACTCCACCCATAGTAGGATCGGTTAAAATGCTAATATAAGGAAGTTTTTCTTTGCTAAGAAGTTTAAGTGCAGCACTAGTTTTGCTCATTTGCATCAAAGAATAAGTACTTTCTTGCATTCTAGCTCCACCGCTTGCACTTACGATGACAAGAGAAGTTTTGCTTGTGATAGCTCTTTGTATAGCTCTAACAATTTTTTCTCCTTCAACAGAACCTAAAGATCCGCCCATAAAAGAAAAATCAAATACAACAAGTTGGGTTTTTAAACCATTGATTTCACATTCTCCACTGATGACAGAACTTTTTCTACCTGTTTTACTTTCACCTTCGCTAAGGCGTTTTTTATAGGATTTGCTATCAACAAATTTTAAAGGATCTATAGCTTCTAAATTTGCATCATACTCAATAAAACTGCCTTCATCGCTTAAAAGTTTAATACGTTCATCAGCTGAAATTCTCATGTGATAATTGCATTTAGGACAAACATTAAAACAAGATTCTATTTCTTTATAATACATCAAAGCATGACAACTTTGGCACTTTACCCAGTGATTTGGCGCTTCTTTAACGCTAGGTTGTTGTCTTCTTATTTTTGAAAAAATATCTGCAAAATTCATATATTCACCTAATTATTTTTTAAAAATTCTAAGATTATATCAAAAATTTTTTTGTCTTGGCTTAGGAGAAGGAAATTTTCATTTTTTTCTATATATAAATTTTGATGAATTGCTAAAGCAGCTGCTGTATCAAAAATTCGTGTTTTTCCAAGAATTAATACAAAACTAAAATACGAAGCATAAGCAAGACTTAAGGCTGTTGCACCCAAAGAGCGAAATTTTAATTGATTTTTTGTTAAAAAATCGAGAAGTTCTGGATAAAGTGAAATTTTTTCAACTATACCTATTTTAGAAAATAGATTAGGTGTTAAGGGTGAGTATTTTGGATCGGAAAGATTGGATTTAAAAGCTTGTTTGTTATTAAAAGCAAAAATTTCTTGACTGACAAGATTGCAAACAAAAGCGCTTTTTGCCTGATCTTTTTCCATAAGAGCTATAGAAGTTCCATAAAATGGTATTTTAGAAACAAAATTTGAACTTCCATCCAAAGGATCAAGAATCATTTGTTTTGGGCTAGCTTTTCCGATCAATCCGCTTTCTTCAGAAAAAATTTGTCCAAAACAACTAAGATATTTTATGAAAATTTGTTCACATTTTAAGTCAAGCTCATAGCCTTGATTTTTATCATAGCCTAATTTAGAGCAAAGTTTAAGATCATTTTGTGGGATATTGTTTAGATACTTGCGTATTTGCAAATTTGCATTCAAGCAAGCATCTAAAAATTCTTTCATTAAAAGCGTGTTCCAAGATTAAATTCAAAACTATTAGTATCATCACCTTTTTTATCATTAAGAGGTTTGGCAAATACAAGTTGTAAAGGTCCAATAGGTGTAATCCATTCAATGCCTATACCTGTACTCATTCTTTTTATTTCATCTAAATTTTTACGCCCTATCATACCATAATCAAAAAACACGCTACCACGAAGTTTGATTCTATCAATCAAAGGAAAACTAAGTTCTACGGAATTGGCAAAAGCTATGGTTCCGCCTATTTCATCTCCCCATTGATTTTTAGGACTTACTGTTCTGCTTTCAAAACCGCGTATCGATCTAATACCACCTAAATAAATTCTTTGGTTAATTGGTAAATAACCTTCATCCCATACTTTATAAAAACTCGCTTTATAGCGATAAATAAGATCATATCCTATATAGTCTTGCAAACCTTGATAAAAGTTAAATTTAGAGCTTGATGAAATAAATTCTTGATCTCCGCCAAGTCCAGCGTATTCTAAACTAGTTGAAGCAATAATACCTGATCGTGGCAGATAATAATCATCTGTATCGTTAAAGGTGATTGCTGGAGTTATAGAGCTTTTAATACTTTTGCCAAGTTCATATCCTGTTCTTAAAAGAGTTGGACTTAAGTGATATATATCGCTTTGTTCAAGATTATAAGTTAAGCTTACATTATAGTATCTTGCAAATTGGCGTCCAACTGTTATATCAAAGCCGTAATTTTTTTCTGAATAATTATCCCATTCATAGTCATTTGAATAAAGTGTTCCACCCAGACTATATTGACTATCAAGAACGCGTGGATTTACGAGACTAATCCTTCCCGATAAAGTATCATCGCTTTTATCTACGCTTACAGAGCTTTTTATTCCTGAACCAAAGATATTTGTATCCGATAAAGAAGCGTTAAGCAAAATACCATCGCTTGATCCATAGCCAATGCCTCCAGAAATAGCTCCTGTAGAAGCTTCTTTAACATCAACAATCAAATCAATATGTGTATCATCAACTTTTTCTTCTTTGATATTTACATCGTCAAAATAAGAAGTTCTTTTTAAAGCATTTTTTGACTCGCTTAAGTCTGTTCTATTGTATAAATTACCTTCTGTTATATATAATTCTCGGCGTATGACGCGATCTACGGTGCGTGAATTTCCTGAAATAATAACATTTCTTATATAAACTTTATCGTGAGGGACTACTTTAAATACAACGGTGGCTTCTTGAGTTTGATCATTTTTTTGAATATCAGGATAGACTTCTACAAACGCATAACCCAAATCAGCACTTTGTGTTTCTATGGTTTTAACATCTTTTCTAATGTCTTCGATATTGATAGTTTTGCCAGCGCTTGATCTTAAATCTTTTACGGTTTGTGCATTTTGCTTATCATCAAATAAAGGATTTTCTATGCTTATACTTTTAATTTTATAAGGTTTTCCTTCTTTGATAAAATAAGTCAAATTTGCTTGATAAGTATCTGTGTAGGTTTTAAGATAAGGGGAGGATACTTGAACATCTAAATATCCTTTTTTCATATATTCATCAGCAATTCTTGAACTATCGTTACTAAGTTCAAAAACTTTTAATTTTCCATCATTGCGTCCCCACATCCATCCCATAAATTCTTTTTCTTTGTTAACAACAGCAGGTTCTATATCAGAATATGAAAATTTCTTGGCTCCACTTAAATGAACATTATCAATAATGATATTTTCGCCACGATTTACTATAAATTCAAGCTCTAGTCCATCAGTATTTTCTAAAGTCTTTTTTTTGTATTCTACAATAGTATCAAAATAACTTTTTGCTTCATAATAAGCTTTAATGCGTTCAATAGCTTCTTTTATACTTCCTTCATCAAGTAGTGTACCTCTTTTAATCCCTAAAATACTTTCAACTTGTTTTCTATCATTGGAAGCTATACCTGTTATACTAACCTTTGCTATAGTTGGTTTTTCAGTAACTATAATTTCCAAAATTCCATTGTTGTTTTCTACTGCAATATTTTCGAAATAATTTTGTTTATAAAGATTAAGAATAGCAGTGTTGATTTTTGCAGGATTTATTTCCTCGCCTATTTTAAGCCCCGCGATATTTATAGCGCTTGTGTTCGATAAATGATTTAATCCGATAAATTTAATATCTTTAATGGTTGCTGCATTGGCCATAGCAACTAAAGCACAAATACTAATAAGATGTTTTTTCATTGATTTTTTACCTAAAGCTTTATTAAAAGCTGTATAATAGCAAAAAAAATTTAACAAAAAAACTAAGGTAGAAAGTATGAAAATAGCAATTATAGGGCTTGGGCTTATGGGTGGATCTTTAGGGCTTTGTTTGAAAGAAAATAAGCTTATTTCTTGTGTTTATGGTATGGATTTAAGCAAAGAAAATGAAAAAGATGCCCTGCAATTAGGTCTTATTCATGAGCTTATAGAATTTAAAGATTTAGCTTTATGTGATATGATTTTTGTCGCAACTCCTGTTGATGCTATTATAGAAATTTTACAAAAGTTAGTTGATTTGCCTTCTAATGTAACAATTATAGAGCTTGGAAGTACAAAAAGAAAAATTATAGAAAGTTTGCCTAAGAATTTAATCAAACAAACTCTTTTTGCTCATCCTATGACAGGAACTGAAAATTCAGGTCCAAAAGCAGCTTTTAAAGAGCTTTATAAAGATGCAGTTTGTGTTCTTTGTGATAGTGAAATAGCTGATGATTTACATCAAAAAAGAGCGGTAGAAATTTTTTCTCATTTAGGGATGAAAATTGTTTTTATGGATAGTAAAGCCCATGATCATCATGCTGCTATTATTTCTCATTTGCCTCATGTTATAAGTTTTTCTTTGGCAAATTTTGTAATGAAGGAAGAAGATAAAAGAAATATTGTTCATTTAGCCGGAGGATCTTTTAAAGGTATGAGCAGAATTGCCAAATCATCGCCACAAATGTGGGAAAGTATTTTTTTACAAAATAAAGATAACTTATTAAGTTCTATTGATTTTTTTCAACAAGAATTAGAGAGATGTAAACAAATGATACAATTAGACAAAAACGATGAATTAAGAGAATGGATGAAACAGGCTAATACCCTAAGAGAAATTTTATAAATTTGCTAGATATTTACTGAAAATATAATAGAATTTATATTAAAAGCAACAAAAACATTGAAAATTTTTAAGGAAGGTTATGGCAAAAAGAAAAGGCAAAACTTATTTATCTGTTTTAATTTTAGTTTTAATAGCAATTTTGATTTTTTTTATTTCAAGATTAAGTATTTTTGAAAAAAATCCTCCTCAAATTTTAATGCCAGATGTTGTATATACTGATCTTAAAAAACCTATTTTAGTGCATATTAAAGATGATGAAAGTTCTATCAAAAACGTACAAATTATATTGCATAAAGACGACAATACTAGTGCAATGGTTATAGCAGATGAAAAGATTTCTAATTTAAAAGATATTACCTTACAAGTTGCTTTGCCAAAATTTGGTTACAAAGAAAATGTAAAATCTTTTGTTTTGGAGGTGATAGCTAAAGATTCTAGTTTTTGGAATTTTTTTAGTGGCAATGAAGCAAGAAAACAAATTGCGGTATTAGTAGATAATACGGCTCCAAAAATCAATATCATAAGCAATTCTTACCAAATCGAGCAAGGTGGTGCTGGGGCAGTTGTTTTTAAGGCTGATGATGCTAATTTAGATAAGGTGTATATAGAAACAAATAAAGGTAAAATCTTTAAAGCCACACCTTATGTAAAAGAAGGATATTATGCGGCTTTGATTGCTTGGGATGCAAGAGATGAGGAATTTCGTGCATTTGTTATCGCTACGGATAAAGCAGGCAATATTTCAAAAGAACGTATAAGGTATTATTTTGTTAATCGTAAATATCGTGTTTCAAATATCAATCTAACGGATAAATTTTTAGATGGAAAGATTGAGAATTTAGCAAATCAGTACGCTCCAAAAGATAATAATCTCAATCGTTATGAAAAATTTAAGTTTGTCAATGAAACTTTAAGAAATAGCAATGAAAAACTTATCCATGAAATCACTTCAAAAGTACCTGAGGAAAAAATTGATAATTTTGATTTGAATTTATTTTTACCTCTTAAAAATGGTATGAAAGTAGCGGATTTTGCTGATCATAGGTATTATTCTTATAATGGGCAATTTGTGAGTGATTCTTATCATATGGGGCTTGATCTAGCAAGCGTAGCACAAGCTCCTATCATAAGTAATAACGCAGGCAAGGTTGTTTTTGCTGCTGAAAATGGAATTTATGGTTTAAATTTAATTGTTTATCATGGTTTTGGAGTATATAGTCTTTATGGGCACTGTTCTTCTAAAAATGTTGATTTAGATGAAATGATTAATAAACAAAGCATTATAGGCAAAACAGGAACAAGTGGTTTAGCCTTAGGCGATCATTTGCATTTTGGAGTTTTGGTTCAAGGGGTTGAAACGCGTCCTGAACAATGGCAAGATAAAAAATGGATAGAAAATAATATTTACAATGTTTTAAATGATGGTAAAAAGATAATTTTAGGAAAAAATTAATGAAACAATTAACTTTAGCAAAAACTGTCAAAGGCGTAGGTATAGGACTTCATAAGGGTGAACCCATAGAAATTACTTTAGAGCCTTTAGAAGCAAATAGTGGTATAGTATTTTTTAGAAGTGATCTTAATGCAAGCTATAAGGCAAGTCCTGAAAATGTGATCAATACTCAAATGGCAACTGTTTTAGGAGATGAAAGAGGGTTTATTTCTACAATAGAGCATTTAATGAGTGCGATTAATGCTTATGGAATCGATAATGTACGCATTGTTTTAAATGCAAATGAAGCTCCTGTTATGGATGGATCAAGTATTAGTTTTTGTATGATGCTTGATGAAGCAGGGGTAAAAGAACTTGATGTGCCTAAAAAAATTATGGTAATTAAAAAGCCTATAGAAGTAAGAGATGGTAATAAATTTGTGCGTTTAACTCCTACTAAAGAACCCCGTATTAATTACACAATTAAATTTGACAATGCTGTTATAGGTGAACAAAGTTACAATTTTGAATTCAGCAAAAAAAATTATATAGAAAACATAGCAAGGGCTAGGACTTTTGGTTTTTTAAAAGATGTTCAAGCTCTTAGGAGTATGAATTTAGCACTAGGTGGAAGTTTAGAAAATACTATAGTAGTAGATGAAAATCGTATTTTAAATCCTGAAGGTTTGCGTTTCAAAGATGAGTTTGTAAGACATAAAATTTTAGATGCAATTGGAGATTTAACCTTACTTGGATATCGTGTTTTTGGGGATTATACTTCATATGCTGGGAGTCATCATTTAAATCATTTACTTACTAAAGAAGTTTTAAAAGATAAAGATGCTTATGAAATTGTAAACCTTGAAAAAACAACCCAAAAAGCTTATGAAAAGGTATTTGCATAAAAACTTCTCTTTTACTTAATACTTTATCTAAGCCTTTAATGATCGGAATTTATCAAGATGATAAACTTATAAAAACTTATAAAAGTGAAGAAAAAGCAAGCGAATTTTTACCAAAAATTTTAGATGAATTGCTTAAAGAATATGATTTTACAAGTTTAATCTATGCTAATGGTCCAGGTTCTTATATGGGGATTAAAATTTCTTATGTAAGTTTGAGTACTTTAAGTATAGTAAAAAATATTCCTTTATTTGCGGTGAGTGCTTTTGAATTAAATGGCTATAAACCCATAAGTGCAAATAAAAATTTTTGTTTTGTATATAAGGAAGGTGAAATTTGTTTAGAGCAAAATATCCCAGCAGAGTTTTTTTTACCAAAAAATTTACAAGAGCTTAAACTAAATAATGATAATCTTCCCTTTTATTTTTTAGATGCAATTTAGGATGAAATTTGAAAATTTTAGTTCCAGCTACGAGTGCGAATTTAGGGCCAGGTTTTGATTGTTTAGGACTTAGTTTAAAGCTTTTTAATGAAACTCAAATCCAAAAATCAGGTGTTTTTAGCATTAGTATTGGAGGCGAGGGAAGTGATAATATTTTTCTTAAAAAAAACAATATATTTGTAAATATTTTTTATGAAATTTATGAAAAACTAAGCGGAAAAAAAGATAATTTTCGTTTTATTTTTCAAAATAACATTCCTCTTTCAAGAGGATTAGGAAGCTCTTCAGCTGTGATTGTTGGAGCTATTGCCAGTGCTTATTATATGAGTGGATTTAAGGTAGAAAAAGAACGTATTTTAGATGAAGCTTTAATTTATGAAAACCATCCAGATAATATCGCTCCAGCTACTCTTGGTGGTTTTGTGTGTTCTTTGGTTGAAAAAAATAAAGTTTATAGTATCAAAAAAGAGATTGATAAAGATTTAGCTGCTGTGGTTGTGATCCCAAATTTGGCAATGAGCACGGAACAATCACGCCAAGCTTTGGCCAAAAATTTAAGTTTTAATGATGCGGTTTTCAACCTTTCTCATGCTTCATTTTTAACCGCTTGTTTTTTGGAGAAAAAATATGAATTTTTAAAATTTGCAAGTCAAGATAAGCTCCATGAAATCAATCGTATGAAAAATTTACCCGAGCTTTTTGAAGTGCAAAAATTTGCCTTAGAAAATAAAGCTTTAATGAGCACACTTTCAGGTTCGGGATCGAGCTTTTTTTCTTTAGCTTTTAAAGATGACGCTTTAGCTTTGGCAAAGAAAATACAAACAAAATTTAAAGATTTTCGTGTGCAATATTTAGAATTTGATGATAATGGCTTTGAAATTTGCTAAAAAATATAAAAAAAAGATATAATTTTGAAAAAACATATACCAATTAGAATGTGCATAGTGTGTAAAAACCGCTTTGAGCAAAATATGTTATTTAGATTTAAAGTTGTTTTAGGAGATATTGTGCCTAAAGCAGAACATGGAAGAAGCGGATATTTATGTCAAAATTGTATTGAGAGAGAAGATAAAGTCTTACAAAAAGCATTTTCTAAAATATGTAAAAATTTAAATACTAAAATTACTCAGCAAGGACTTAAGGAGATATTTTTAAATGGCAAAGATTAGAATTCATGAAATCGCAAAAGAATTAGGTTATGATAGTAAGGAAATTATTGAAAAGGCAAATGAATTAGGACTTGGAATTAAAACAGCATCAAATGCTGTAGAACCTGAGATTGCGGCAGCTATTTATGAGTATATACAAACAAGAGAAATTCCAGAAGCTTTTAAGAAAAATATCAAAACTCCTACGGCAAAAAAGCCTAAAAAAGAAAATATAAAAGAACAAGAAAAGCTAAATGAATCTGAAAAAAAAGAACCTAAAAAAGAAGAAAAGCTTAAACAAGAAGTTAAAAAAGAAGAATTAAAAATTGAAAAAGAAAATGCAAAAGAGGAAGAAAAACAAGAAATTATTGATGCTCATAAGCCACAAAGCCTTGCTAGTGCAACTTTAGCCAAAAGACGCGGACTTGTTATTGTTAAAAAGAAAAAAGACGAAGAAGAAATTCAAGTTAAAAAAGAAGAAGTAAAAAATTCAAATGATATATCTATCAATAATGAAGAGCGCTTAAGTTTAAAAACTATGTTTTCAAATGCTGATGAGAGTTTAAAGAAAAAGAAAAAAGAAAAAAAATCTTTTGTTGCGAGTAAAAAAGAAAGTACCGAAAAAATGAATTTTTTAGATGAACATGATTTTGGTGATATTTCTTTAGATGATGAAGATGAGGTAGTATTACCTGATTTTAGTGTAAAAGAACAAGAAAAACCACAAAATATCAATAAAAAACAACCTAATTTTATAAGACAAGCTGTTGGAAATTCTGCGGGTTTTGGGCTTGAAGGTGGAATTCAAAGAAGAAGTCGTAAAAAACCATCTAAAAAGATTGAAAAAAAGGAAGTAGAAGAAGTAGGTAGCGTTGCTATTTCTAAAGAAATTCGTGTGTATGAATTCGCTGATAAGATAGGAAAAAGCACTAGTGAAGTGATTTCAAAACTTTTCATGCTTGGAATGATGACAACAAAAAATGATTTCTTGGATGAAGATGCGATTGAAATTTTGGCTGCTGAATTTGGTATAGAGATCAATATCATTAACGAGGCTGATGAGTTTGATTATGTAAAAGACTATGAAGAAGAGACTGATGAAAAAGATTTAGTGACTAGAGCGCCTGTGATTACCATCATGGGGCATGTTGATCATGGTAAAACTTCTTTGTTAGATTATATCAGAAAATCACGCGTTGCAAGTGGAGAAGCAGGGGGTATTACCCAACACGTGGGTGCTTATATGGTAGAAAAAAACGGGCGTAAAATTACTTTTATCGATACTCCAGGTCACGAAGCTTTTACTGCTATGCGTGCAAGGGGTGCAAGTATCACTGATATTGTAATCATCGTTGTAGCCGCAGATGATGGGGTAAAACCACAAACCAAAGAAGCGATAAATCATGCTAAAGCAGCAGGTGTGCCTATTATTATCGCTATTAACAAAATGGATAAAGAAGCAGCAAATCCCGATATGGTAAAAACTCAACTTGCCGAAATGGAAATCATGCCAGTAGAATGGGGCGGATCTTATGAATTTGTAGGAGTTTCTGCTAAAACAGGAATGGGGATTGAAGATTTACTTGAAATTGTGCTTTTACAAGCTGATATTTTAGAACTTAAAGCCAATCCAAAAAGTTTTGCTAAAGCAAGCATTATAGAAAGTTCTGTGCAAAAAGGGCGTGGTGCGGTAGCTACTATCATCGTGCAAAATGGAACACTTACTGTAGGAAGTACTGTGGTTGCAGGCGAGGCTTATGGAAAAGTACGTGCGATGAGTGATGATCAAGGTAAAGCCTTAAAAGAAATCAAACCAGGCGAATGTGGGGTTATCGTAGGACTTAGTGAAGTAGCAGATGCAGGTGAAATTTTAATTGCAGTAAAAACCGATAAAGAAGCAAGAGAATACGCTAATAAACGCCACGAATACAACCGCCAAAAAGAACTTAGCAAATCTACTAAAGTTAGCATTGATGAGCTTGGAGCTAAGATCAAAGAAGGCAATCTAAAAGCCTTGCCTGTTATTTTAAAAGCTGATGTGCAAGGATCTTTAGAAGCCTTAAAAGCAAGTTTAGAAAAACTTAGAAATGATGAGATTAAAGTGAATATCATTCATAGTGGGGTAGGAGGAATCACGCAAAGTGATATAGAGCTTGCAAGTGCGAGTGAAAACTCTATAGTACTAGGTTTTAACATACGCCCAACAGGGGAAGTTAAAGAGCGTGCTAAAGATAAAGGCGTAGAAATTAAAACCTATAATGTGATTTATAATCTTTTAGATGATGTAAAAGCCTTGCTTGGTGGTATGATGAGCCCGATTATTTCTGAAGAGCAATTAGGACAAGCAGAGATTAGACAAGTGATCAATGTGCCAAAAATCGGACAAATTGCAGGTTGTATGGTAACCGAAGGGGTGATTAACCGTGGGGCTAAAATTCGCCTTATCCGTGATGGAGTTGTGGTTTATGAGGGAAATGTAAGCTCACTTAAACGCTTTAAAGATGATGCTAAAGAAGTGGCAAAAGGCTATGAATGTGGCGTAGGTATAGAAGGGTGCGATGATATGAGAGTGGGTGATTATATAGAAAGCTATAAAGAAGTAGAGGAACAAGCAAGTCTATGAACCCAAATGAGATTAAAAAACTACGCACTGAAAGTATCTTAAAAGAGCTAATCCCTGAAGCTTTAGCAAATTTAGATGATGAAAATTTGAAAAATTTGTGTGTAGTGGATGTAGAGTGTAAAAAAGGCAGATATGATGCTTTTGTGTATCTTGATAAGATGTTTTTTAATGTTCATGAGCAAGAAAAAATTTTATCTTCTTTAAAAAAGGCAAGTAGAGCTTTGCAAAATTACTGCATGAGTGAGCAGGGTTGGTATAGGTGTCCGAATTTTCATTTTAAATTTGATGATAGGCTTGAGTATCAAAACCATATGGATGCACTTTTTGAAAAAATAAAAAAGGATAAAAATGAATCTTGAAGCCCTTTGCAAAGAAGCAGAGCTTAGCTTTTATGATGATGAGCTAGTAAGTGAAAATGGCAGAAAAATTTATAGAATTTATGTGCAAAAAGAAGGCGGGGTAAATCTTGATGATTGTGCAAGGCTTAGTGAAATTTTATCGCCTATTTTTGATGTAGAGCCACCTGTAAATGGGGAGTATTTTTTAGAAGTATCTTCACCAGGACTTGAAAGAAAACTTAGCAAGATAGAACACTTTGCTAAAAGTATAGGTGAACTTGTGAAGATCACAACCAATGAAAAAGAAAAATTCGAAGCAAAAATCATTGCTGTAGATGATGAAAATATCACTTTAGAAAATTTAGAAAATAAAGAAAAAACTACTATAAATTTTAATGATATAAAAAAAGCTAGAACCTTCATACAATGGTAAAAATTTAGATTTTTTTATATAATTAAAATAAAAACAAAAAATCAAAAGGCATGCAATGTTAGAAAATAAATGTGATTGGAAAATAAGTAAGGCAGATCAAAATGGTAATGTGTATTATTATTTTCCAAAAGATGAGGATGAATTTAAAGAAGCAGTTGTGAAAAATGGTGGTATGAGCGTGTATGTTTATCAAGATGATAAATTAATAGATGAATTTCATACAAAAAGTCAAGGTTATAGGTGGAAAACTCCTATCTTTACTTATATAAAAAATATGAATAAAGATAGAGAAAAATTTCGTAAATATTATAAAAATTGTAAATTTTTTGCGATTGTGGATTGAAAGGAAAGTTTATGATTGAATTTTTAAATGAAGATAGAAAAAAGTTTAAAGAGTATTTAATTGATTTTTTTCACAATGCTTATAATAGTGATAAGTTGTCCTCTAAAGATGAAATAGTTAATTTTGATTTTTTAAAAAATTATGGTTTTTGCGTTAAATTAAGCTATGGAAAAGGAACTATATCTAAAATCCCATGGATCATATTTATAAGAACAGATACTCAAGAATATAAAGCTTCTTACGGTATTTATGTATATTGTGGTATAAAAAGAGAAAATGGAGAAATTATTGTTTGCATTGGAGAAAGTGAAGACAAGACAATTAATTACTTGGCAAAAAATAAAGTTGATGATTATAATACGCAATTTAATAAAAAAACTTATGATTATAAAAATTTAAATAATGATATTGATTTGATTATTGATAAGATTATTGAAAATATGCAATGGTTTGCAAAGTTGCCATTAAATGAAATTCAAGATAGAAATGATTTATCTAAAAGTAATAATAAAGAAATAAGAAATGATGGAAGCGAAATGTCAAATAAAAAAGAAAACAAAAATCTATCCTTAAATCAAATTCTTTATGGGCCTCCAGGTACAGGAAAAACTTACCATACTATAGATAAAGCTTTGGAAATCTTGGGCGAAAATTTAGAAAGTAGAGATAGAGATGAGAAAAAAGCTAAGTTTGATGAGTATGTAAAAGATGGACAAATAGTCTTTATAACTTTTCATCAAAGCTATGGATATGAAGAATTTGTCGAGGGTATAAAACCTATGATAAATAATGAAGCAAATTCACAAGAAATACAATATGAAATAAAAGATGGAATTTTTAAAGATATATGTAATAGGGCTTTGGAAAATTATGAAAATAGCAATTTAAATACAGAAGAGTTGAGAGAAAAGATAAAGCTACGGGAAAAAGTTGAAAAATTTTTAAATCGACTTTTAGAAACAAATGAGCCTATTAGCAAAACAAAAGGTGGAAATTTTTTTATCAATAGCTTCAATAATAATACAATTGAAATTTATAGTGAAGATGTAGAAAGGTTTGATGGTATTTTTAAATTAAGTTTGTCTACATTTATAACATTATTAAAATCTAATATTGAATTTAATAGCGCTGTTGAAATGTTTAAAAAAGTATTTGATAGAGATTATGCTGATAGAACTCATACTTATTATTTTAATTTGGTAAATAAATTTAAAGAGTATGAAAAACAAGCAGTATTAAAAACCGAAGATAATAAAATTAGTAGCAATTCTTTAAATTCTTACATAATCATCATTGATGAAATCAATCGTGGTAATGTAAGTAAGATTTTTGGTGAGCTTATCACCTTAATAGAACCTAGTAAAAGGATAGGTGAAAGCGAGGAATTAAAAGTTACTTTGCCTTATAGCGGTAAAAAATTTGGAGTACCTAAAAATGTATATATCCTAGGCACTATGAATACAGCTGATAGAAGTATCACTTCTCTTGATACAGCCTTAAGAAGAAGATTTGAATTTGTAGAGATGATGCCTGATCCTGATTTGCTTAAGAATGTTTTTATTTGCAAAGATGTAGAAAATCCAAATAAAGATGAAGATTATTTAGGAGATGATGCTAAAACAGAAGGTTTTGCAGAGATACTTCAAAATATTTTAATAAGTATAAATAAAAGAATTGAGTTTTTATTGGATAGGGAAAAAACCATAGGACACGCATTTTTTATGAGTGAAGCTGTTAAATTTAATAAAGATAATTGGTGTAAACCAGATGAATATGAAGAAGATTGGTATGTTTTAAGTATCTCAAAATTAAAAAGTATTTTTCAAAATAAAATCATCCCGCTTTTGCAAGAGTATTTTTACAATGACTATGCTTTAATTAGCGCAGTTTTAAATGATAATGGTATGATTGAAAAATGTGAAAAAGATGATAAATATCTACAAAAAATAAAAAATTTGGACAATGTAGATAGCGAGAAGATTATTTATAATATTGCTTCATTTGATAATAAAATTTGGAACGATATAAAAACTTATCAAGCTATTTATAATGATGGGGAAAATCAATCAAAAAATGATAAACAATAACACCTTTTCCATCATCGAGCACCAAGCTTTTTCTAAAGAAGATTTGCAAGGAATTTTCAAAGAAAAGGCTAAAAAATTCTATCAAGAGCTAGAAGACTTTGCTAAAAATAATGAAAATTTTCTAGGCTTTAAAAACAAAAACACCCTAACAGCTAAAAATTATGTAGGCATTATCCAAACCAAAAGTGGAGTTTTAGAAATTTTACCAAAATGTACAAATTTGGACGGTTATAAAGATAAAGAGTGCAAATTATCTACTATCTCGAAAGAAAAACTACTAAAAAATTATATTTTAAATCAAATAAGTCAAGCTAAAACCAGTGAGAATTTTTATGGAGAGGATTTTGCTTTCAATCCCAAAACCCTTTTAATCAATATGCTAAAAACCTTAAAAAATTCTCCTTTTAAAAAATCCCAAATTTCATCTTTGCAAATTTCTAAAATGCCTTTGCTAGAGGTATTTATCGCAATGTTTTTGGACGAATTGGACGGGGTTTATAAAAAGGGTTTGAAAAAGGATTATATAAGCATTGAAGAAAATAGAAATTTTCTTAAAGGAAAATTGCAATTTAGCCAACATTTAAAACAAAATTTAGTTCATAAAGAAAGATTTTTCACTCAAAGTGATGAATTTATGCTCGATATTGCGCCCAATCGCCTTATAAAATCCACTCTCAATCTTTTAAAATCCAAAACCACTCACCATAAATTTAAAATCATCAAAGCTTTGGAAATGTTTGATGAGGTGGGATTTTCTACAAATTATGAAAAAGATTTCACTTATAAAATTTCAAGACATTTTGATTATTATGAAAATCTACTTTCTTGGTGTAAGATCTTTTTGCAAAATCAAACTTTTGCACCTTATAAGGGCAAAAATGAAGCTTTTGCCTTGCTTTTTCCTATGGAAAAACTTTTTGAAGATTATGTAGCTCATATGCTAAAAAAAGCAAATCCGACTCAAAATATCAAAACTCAAAGCAGCGGAAAATACCTGATCTCAAAAAAGGGTGAAAAATGCTTTATGTTAAAGCCTGATTTGTATATAGAAAATGAAACGATTTTAGATACCAAGTGGAAAATTCCAGATAGCAATGAAGATAAAAAGCATGGCATAGCGCAAAGTGATTTGTATCAAATGTTTGCTTATGCTTGTAAATTTAAAATTCATGATATTAAATTGATCTATCCTTTATGTGAAAGAACGATGAGTTTGCAAAATACAATAAAAGAATTAGAATTCAATGCAAATGAGCATTTGGCATTTTTAAATGATAATAGCCCTTTGAAAACAAATATAAAAGTGCAAGTGATTTTTGCACCTTTACCTTTTTAGTAAAAACTTTGCTAGCAAGTGTATCAAAAAGCCAAAGCAAGCTACAGCTATGATACAAGCACCGCTTGAGAGATTAAAATAATAGCTTATTATAAGCCCTAAAACACAAAAAATCATACTTAAAAAACTTGCCAAAATCATGATAAAGCCAAGTCTTTTAGTAAAATTTTCAGCTATAAAGCTAGGTATGCTAAGTAAAGCCATGATCAAAATAATCCCCACAAGGCGTATAGAAATCACTATGCAAAATGCCATAAGTGCGATTAAAAGATAATGAAAAAAGCTTGTATTTATCCCTCGCACTTTTGCAAATTCGACATCAAAGCTTAAAGCTTCAAATTGTCTATAAAATAAAAGCATTAAAACAATCACCACCCCATCTACTATCGCCATCAGCCATAGATCTTGCATTCCTACTGCTAAAATATTTCCAAAAAGATAAGCCATCAAATCCGTGCTATAACCTGGACTTAAATCTATAAGTATGATCCCAAAAGCCATTCCAAAAGCCCAGATTACAGCGATAATGCTATCACTTCTGTGTTCATAGCGTTTAGCTAAAAAAGCTACTAAAAAAGCCAAAAATAAAGTAAATATTCCCGTGCTTAATAAAATGGGCAAAGAGAAATAAAAAGCTATACCTATACCACCAAAAGCCCCATGTGTTATACCTCCAGCCATAGAAAAAAGGCGATTTATCATCACCAAAGTGCCTATGATCCCACAAGCTATACTGACTAAAATCGCTCCTAGTAAAGCGTTTTGAAAAAAGGTGAAATTTAAAATTTCAAGCATTATTTTCCTTTGAAAATTTTAAACAAAAATTTTCTTTTTTAAATTCTGTTTTTTTCAAATTTCTTCTTGTAAATTCTTGTTCGCATAGTTTTTTACTATCGCAATTTTCTTCATCGCAAAAACAAGTATTTAAACTCATTTCTACATCACAAAAATGAGAGTGGTTTTCGTATAAATGTTTTAAAAATGAACTTTTTTCTTTTTCTTTAGTGTTGGTATGCAAGAAAAGTTCTTTGTTTAAATGTGCAATTTTATCGCTATAAGCTAATACAAGGTTGATATCGTGACAAATGAGTAAAATTCCCATGCCTTTTTGGTGCAAGGAGCTTAGAAGTTCAAAAATTTGTATAGCGGACTTGTTATCAACGCTTGCGGTAGGTTCATCTAAAATAAGCATTTTGCATTCACTAGCTAAGGCTCTTGCGATAAAAACACGTTGCCTTTGTCCTCCGCTTAGAGAATCAATGGTTTTGTTCCAAAATTTTTCCATTCCTACACTTTTTAAAGCTTGCATAGCTTTTTCTTTATCTTTTTTCCCATAAAAACCAAAAATTTTTTTACTTACAAGTCCCATAAGAACGATTTCAAGTACTCTTGGGCAAAAATTAGGATTGGCTAGAGTGTGTTGAGGAACATAGCCTATTTCTTTTCTTTGAAGAGCTTTGAAATGGATTTCATTTTTGGATTTTAAAAGTCCTAAGATAAGTTTTACGAGTGTTGATTTTCCTGCACCATTTGGACCTATGATAGAGAGAAAGTCTTTATTGTCATAGCTAAGATTGATGTTTTTTAAGATGATTTCATTATCATAAGCGTAGTTTAGATTGGAAATTTCAAAAAAAAGCATCAAAAAACCTGATTATAAATTATGAGAAAAGGCATCAGCAGTTTTTAAAAGCTCATTTTCCCAATCATAAGATAAATGATCTATTTTGTAAATTTTTGCATCACATTCTTTAGCAAGTGTTTTTGCTGCATTTTCAGGGAAACCATTTTGAACAAAAATGATTTTTAAATTTTTATTTTTCATTAGAGTGATAAGTTTTTGCAAATCTTTGCTTTTTGGTTCCTTGCCTAAAATTTCTACAGGAATTTGCGTAAGATTATAGCGTTTTGCAAAATATGTCCAAGAAGGATGATAAACTACAAATTCTCTATTTTTTAATTTTTCTAATTTTGAGGCAATTTGTAAATTTAAACTATCTAATTCTGCTAAAAATTTATCTAAATTTTCTTTATATAAATTTTCATTTTGTGGATATTTTTGAATTAAGGTGTCATAAATATTTAAAGCCATAGTTTGGACTAAAATAGGATCTAGCCAAGTATGAGGATCAAAATGCTCATGTTCGTGGTGTTCATGCTCATGAGAGTGTCCGTGTGTATCATGAGTTTGAATCAAAGCTATGTTTTTTTGCATATTTACAACTTGAAGTTTTGGAAAATTTTGTTTAAATTTATCCGTAAAAACTTTTTCAAATTCTAAGCCTATAGTGAAATAAATATCACTTTTTTCAAGTTTTTTCATAGTACTTGGTTTAAATTCAAAATTATGCTCATTGCTATTTGGGGGCAAAATAACATTGACATCTAGAGTATTTGCAGCTATTTTTTTAACAAAAAATGCTTGAGGTGCTATACTGACACTAACTAAATTGCTACTAGTATTTTGTTCTTGCTCTAAATTTTTAGCTTGTGTGAAAGTATAAAATATCCCTAAAGATAAGATAAATAATAGAATTTTTTTCAAAATATTTCCTTCGATATAAATTTTTTAAATTATAACGATATTAAGCTTAATACATAGAATTTTCGAAGCGATATTTATTTAAATAAAAATAATAAATATAAATTAATTTAATATTTACTAAATAAAATTTTTTATCACTTTTATATTTAAGTAAAAATTTAGATTTTTTAATTTATAATTCTTAAGAAAATTTAGCATTATTTTATATTTTATAAAATTAATGTTAAAAGTTCTTTTACAAAAATTAATTAAATTTAAAAGGAAAAATATGAATAATATCAAAATAAAACTTTCTGTTATTGCAAATTCAATTGCAATTTTTGCTTTAAGTATTTTGAGCATCATTAGCTTTTACTTTACAAAAGATTCTTTGTATCAAAGTACGCTTTATACTGAAACAGAACTTCTTAAAGCAACACAAATTTCTATAGAGGATTTTAGATCCAGAAATATATCTTTGCTTAATACTCTTGAAAAAGATATATTAAAATTACCCTATGAAGCACTAAATTCTCAAGATAACATAGTTAATAATGTAGGGGTCATATTAAAATACTACCGCAATAGTGGAAATTTGCTTGCTGTTTATATTGGTTTAGATAATGGTGAAAATATCATGAGTAGTGATCTAAGCGAGAAAAAAAATACTAATATAACTATAAATGGAAAAGCCAACAACTATAATGCAACTACTAGGGAATGGTATAAAGGAGCTAGAAATAGTAATCAAATCTATATAACCCCAGCTTATATTGATGCTTTTACTAATGAATACTGCATTACTTACTCTAAAGCTCTTTATAAGGATGGTAAATTTATTGGTGTTTTAGGAATTGATGTTTTATTAACTAGTTTACAAGATCAAATTGCTAGAACTCCAGGCAATACCTTTGCTTTTGATAATAAAGATAAAATATTTGCAGCAACCAACGAAGCTTTATTAGATCCTTCGGTAGACCATTCTCCTGTTTTAAATGCATATAAAGCTCATGGTGATAACAACTTCTTCTCTTATAAGTTAAATAATGAAGAAAGACTTGGAGCTTGTACTAAAGTCTTTGCTTATACAGCTTGTATTACCGAAAGCGCTGATATTATAAATAAACCTATTTATAAAGCTGCATTTATTCAAGTTATAGCCTTAATTGTTATGATATCTATTAGCATCATCCTCCTTTATTTCATCGTATCAAAATACCTCTCCCCACTTGCAGCTATCCAAACAGGTTTAACTTCATTCTTTGATTTTATCAACTATAAAACAAAAAATGTTTCTACTATAGAAGTAAAAAGCAATGATGAATTTGGACAAATCTCAAATGCTATCAATGAAAACATTCTTGCTACTAAAAGAGGCTTAGAACAAGACAATCAAGCCGTTAAAGAATCAGTTCAAACCGTA
>NZ_MJXQ01000009.1:0-942 GCF_001762865.1 Campylobacter sp. BCW_6468 | reverse complement strand
TTTTAAGGAAACCCAATGACCATACTAGAAAAAAACATACAAGCTTTATTAAGTGGGGTAAATGAACCCTTAGGAAATAAACTTTTAAATTTCATACAAAATAAAACTTGCTCTCGTTTTAATATAGATGAAAATTTAAATATCTATGATAAAACTCATAATGTTTTTATGTATGAAAATTTAGAAGAAGAAATAAATTTTTTCTATCAAAGTATTTTAGAAAAAACTCATAGATATCCTTTTGCATGTATTTATGGTATAGGCAATGCTTTACTTATTAAAAATTTATCCAAACACTATAAACATCTTTTTATATTTGAAAGTGAAATCGAACTTTTTATCTTGGCTTTAAGTGTGATAGATTTGAGTGAGGAGTTAAAAGTTTATAAGGTTGTATTATTTGACTGTGTTGCAAAGGATTTAGAAATTCAAATTGCTATGATTTTTGATCAGCAAAGTATTTTAGAGTATTTAAGTTTATATGAAATGTTTATTAGCTCGCATTATTATCTTAAATACTATGAAACTTCTATTTTATCTTTAAATGAACTTTGTATTAAAAGTGCAAGTGTAGCAATAAGAAATGCAGATATTACTTGTTTTTTACCTTTGCTAACACATGGACAGTTTTTACAAAACATCCCTTCTATGCTTGAAAGCATTCCTTTTCAAAGAATCTTAAGTGAAAGAAAAAACAAATTTGATAATACTATAGTAGTTTCTGCAGGACCTAGTTTAGCTAAACAACTTCCTTTACTTAAAGCTTATCAAGATAAAGCAGTGATCTTTTGTGCTGATGGGGCTTTAAGTATGCTTGAAAAAGAAGGTATAGTGCCTGATTATGTTACGAATTTAGATTTTACTGATCTAGCAATGAATTTTTTTCAAAATAAAGAAAATAAAACTTCTTTAAATATACTTTCATGTGCTACGCATCCTAAT
>NZ_MJXQ01000008.1:0-1176 GCF_001762865.1 Campylobacter sp. BCW_6468 | reverse complement strand
TTTGCCCTAACTTTTCTATAAAATAAAGCAACCATTCATGGTAAGCTTTAATATAAGCTGTGATAAAATGCGTTTTATCTTGTATATGAAGTTTTAATACATCAGCAATCATTTTTCCACGATAAGCAAAAGCTCCTCTTAAAACTTCATCCTGTATAAACTCATCTTCATCTAAAGAGTGATTAAAATTTTCTATGTTTTGATAGACTTTTTCTAAAAATTCTAAAGGTAAAATAAAATCTTTACTGAGTATATTTTCTAAAATTTGTTTTAAAGCTAAGGCATCGTCTAAAAATCTTTTGGCATTTTCTTGATCTTTTTGTATTTTTTCTTTGAATTTAACTAGGAGTTTATCACTTCTATTTTTAGTTAAACTTTTTGGAAGTTCAAATTTGGGTTTTTCTTTTGTAAGGAGTTTTTCACAACATTCTTTAAAGGAAAGTTCTTCAGTGAAATTAATCCTTGCTCCACCTTCAGTAGCATTGTAAAATTTAGCCTTTTGATCATTGCAAGCAAAAAGATATTCAAGTTTTATACGATAATCATTCCAGGTTATATGAGTTAAAACTTCACCTTTACCTGCATAGGCAGGGACTTTAAGTTTATCTATATTTTCTTCACCGCTAAATTTCTCCCCAAAATCAAAACCTTTTGAGTGTGAATTTCCTTTTTCATCAAAGGCTAAATCTTGCCCTATCATAATAATATTTTTAAATCCCAAAGCCAAAGCTAAAGTATAAGAAAAATGACTTACATGAGTACCCGTATCTATATAACCAAAGTCATTAAGATTGAAGCGTTGATATAAAGCTTTATTTCTTAAAACAATCATACAATTTTCAGCCTTTAAACTATGCACGACATTAGGATGCGTAGCACATGAAAGTATATTTAAAGAAGTTTTATTTTCTTTATTTTGAAAAAAATTCATTGCTAGATCAGTAAAATCTAAATTCGTAACATAATCAGGCACTATACCTTCTTTTTCAAGCATACTTAAAGCCCCATCAGCACAAAAGATCACTGCTTTATCTTGATAAGCTTTAAGTAAAGGAAGTTGTTTAGCTAAACTAGGTCCTGCAGAAACTACTATAGTATTATCAAATTTGTTTTTTCTTTCACTTAAGATTCTTTGAAAAGGAATGCTTTCAAGCATAGAAGGGATGTTTTGTAAAA
>NZ_MJXQ01000007.1:0-1170 GCF_001762865.1 Campylobacter sp. BCW_6468 | reverse complement strand
TTTGCCCTAACTTTTCTATAAAATAAAGCAACCATTCATGGTAAGCTTTAATATAAGCTGTGATAAAATGCGTTTTATCTTGTATATGAAGTTTTAATACATCAGCAATCATTTTTCCACGATAAGCAAAAGCTCCTCTTAAAACTTCATCCTGTATAAACTCATCTTCATCTAAAGAGTGATTAAAATTTTCTATGTTTTGATAGACTTTTTCTAAAAATTCTAAAGGTAAAATAAAATCTTTACTGAGTATATTTTCTAAAATTTGTTTTAAAGCTAAGGCATCGTCTAAAAATCTTTTGGCATTTTCTTGATCTTTTTGTATTTTTTCTTTGAATTTAACTAGGAGTTTATCACTTCTATTTTTAGTTAAACTTTTTGGAAGTTCAAATTTGGGTTTTTCTTTTGTAAGGAGTTTTTCACAACATTCTTTAAAGGAAAGTTCTTCAGTGAAATTAATCCTTGCTCCACCTTCAGTAGCATTGTAAAATTTAGCCTTTTGATCATTGCAAGCAAAAAGATATTCAAGTTTTATACGATAATCATTCCAGGTTATATGAGTTAAAACTTCACCTTTACCTGCATAGGCAGGGACTTTAAGTTTATCTATATTTTCTTCACCGCTAAATTTCTCCCCAAAATCAAAACCTTTTGAGTGTGAATTTCCTTTTTCATCAAAGGCTAAATCTTGCCCTATCATAATAATATTTTTAAATCCCAAAGCCAAAGCTAAAGTATAAGAAAAATGACTTACATGAGTACCTGTACCAATATAACCAAAATCATTAAGATTGAAGCGTTGATATAAAGGATCATCTCTTAAAATCACACTTTTATTATCTAAAAAATGAACCAAATTAGGATGCGTAGCACATGAAAGTATATTTAAAGAAGTTTTATTTTCTTTATTTTGAAAAAAATTCATTGCTAGATCAGTAAAATCTAAATTCGTAACATAATCAGGCACTATACCTTCTTTTTCAAGCATACTTAAAGCCCCATCAGCACAAAAGATCACTGCTTTATCTTGATAAGCTTTAAGTAAAGGAAGTTGTTTAGCTAAACTAGGTCCTGCAGAAACTACTATAGTATTATCAAATTTGTTTTTTCTTTCACTTAAGATTCTTTGAAAAGGAATGCTTTCAAGCATAGAAGGGATGTTTTGTAAAA
>NZ_MJXQ01000006.1:0-1110 GCF_001762865.1 Campylobacter sp. BCW_6468 | reverse complement strand
ATAACTAGGTGTATCTTGTTTTATAGTATTATCTTGATCTAATTCTCCAAAGTAAAAAGGATTATTAGGAAGTTCATTTGAGCCTGTAAGGAGGGTGGAGTTTAGGAAGATTTTTATATCTAAACTTTTAAAATCTATTTGATATTTTTCTTCTATGTCCTTTATATCCAAAACACTTCTATCTTTTGCAAAAATATCACAATGATTATCATAAATATGGATCAAATTTGACATAGAGATGAAAGAAGTATTGTTAGAATTATCTTGCAAATCTTGTAAATTTACTTTATCTAAGAATATGATTTTTATATTATTTGTCTTTAATACTATGGTATTGGTATTTTTATCATAAAATTGCTCTATGTTAAATACTTCGTTTAAAATTAAATTAACATCATTTTCCTTAGTATTAAAGCTTTGATTATTTAGATTATCTTGTAAGGAAATTTCTTTATTTAAATAGTCTTGGATATCTTTTATTTTTTCATTTCTTTTTTCTTTTAAAGTATTGATAGATTTATAAAGCCTTTTTCTAGCATCAAGATAGGTATCATTGAGCTTTTCTTTATCTAGGATGAAGATTTTTGTGAAAGTAGAATTATAGCCTAGATTGTTTATAGCAGTAGCTTGGGTGAAAAGCTCTTCTTGATTATAATTTATAGCTATGGAATTTTCACATTGATATAAGGCTTTTAAGTATGCTATGGATGAATTTTTATCTATTGTGTCTATTTCATCATTGTTTATAAAAGCAAGCCTTGTTATAAATAATTCTCTATCCATTTTTTTCTAAATATTTAA
The DNA here is from genome assembly GCF_001762865.1 of Campylobacter sp. BCW_6468. Classification (NCBI taxonomy): domain Bacteria; kingdom Pseudomonadati; phylum Campylobacterota; class Epsilonproteobacteria; order Campylobacterales; family Campylobacteraceae; genus Campylobacter; species Campylobacter sp. BCW_6468. Next base: position 309 of record NZ_MJXQ01000006.1, on the reverse strand, counting down.
GATAAATGAATATTATATCAAATATATTAAATTTTTGATAGTCTTTAAAGATTTTCATATACCACATACACACTCGCAATTAATAAAAAGATATTACACACAAACCCTATAAGCCAACTTAATTTTTTGCGTTTTTCTCCTGTGCTATAACATTTAAATAAATAAGCTTGTAATAAACAAGGAAATATGATAAATGTGATTACTAAAAAAAACATAGTTGCAAAGGTTAAAAATTTAAAATAATTACGCACTCTATATTCTTGCGGTGATAATTTTTCAATTTCTGGAGGATCAAGTAATACAAGCGAT
>NZ_MJXQ01000005.1:0-2363 GCF_001762865.1 Campylobacter sp. BCW_6468 | reverse complement strand
GGTACTCATGTAAGTCATTTTTCTTATACTTTAGCTTTGGCTTTGGGATTTAAAAATATTATTATGATAGGGCAAGATTTAGCCTTTGATGAAAAAGGAAATTCACACTCAAAAGGTTTTGATTTTGGGGAGAAATTTAGCGGTGAAGAAAATATAGATAAACTTAAAGTCCCTGCCTATGCAGGTAAAGGTGAAGTTTTAACTCATATAACCTGGAATGATTATCGTATAAAACTTGAATATCTTTTTGCTTGCAATGATCAAAAGGCTAAATTTTACAATGCTACTGAAGGTGGAGCAAGGATTAATTTCACTGAAGAACTTTCCTTTAAAGAATGTTGTGAAAAACTCCTTACAAAAGAAAAACCCAAATTTGAACTTCCAAAAAGTTTAACTAAAAATAGAAGTGATAAACTCCTAGTTAAATTCAAAGAAAAAATACAAAAAGATCAAGAAAATGCCAAAAGATTTTTAGACGATGCCTTAGCTTTAAAACAAATTTTAGAAAATATACTCAGTAAAGATTTTATTTTACCTTTAGAATTTTTAGAAAAAGTCTATCAAAACATAGAAAATTTTAATCACTCTTTAGATGAAGATGAGTTTATACAGGATGAAGTTTTAAGAGGAGCTTTTGCTTATCGTGGAAAAATGATTGCTGATGTATTAAAACTTCATATACAAGATAAAACGCATTTTATCACAGCTTATATTAAAGCTTACCATGAATGGTTGCTTTATTTTATAGAAAAGTTAGGGCAAAAATACAAGTCTTTGTCAAAAGTATGAAATTTTATTACCAAAGTATAAAATATTTTTTTGATTGCACGATATAGCATTTAACAAGTTCATGGATGAGCTTGAATTTTTTTAAAAGGATTTAAAATGGGATTTCGTATTAACACCAATGTTGCAGCTTTAAATGCTAAAGCAAACGCTGATTTAAATAGTAAAAGTTTGGATGCTTCTTTAAGTAGACTTAGTTCAGGTCTTAGAATCAACTCCGCAGCAGATGATGCTTCAGGGATGGCGATAGCAGATAGTTTAAGATCTCAAGCTAATACTTTAGGTCAAGCTATATCTAATGGTAACGATGCTTTAGGTATCTTACAAACTGCTGATAAGGCTATGGATGAGCAACTTAAAATCTTAGATACAATCAAAACTAAGGCAACTCAAGCGGCTCAAGATGGACAAAGTTTAAAAACAAGAACTATGCTTCAAGCAGATATCAACCGTTTAATGGAAGAACTTGACAATATCGCAAATACTACTTCATTTAACGGTAAACAACTTTTAAGTGGAAATTTTATCAATCAAGAATTTCAAATCGGCGCAAGTTCAAATCAAACTATAAAAGCTACTATAGGAGCAACCCAGTCTTCTAAGATAGGTTTAACACGCTTTGAAACAGGAGGAAGAATTTCAACTAGTGGCGAAGTGCAATTTACTCTTAAAAATTACAATGGTATAGATGATTTTCAGTTTCAAAAAGTTGTGATTTCAACTTCAGTTGGAACAGGACTTGGAGCCTTAGCAGATGAGATCAATAAAAATGCTGATAAAACAGGTGTTAGAGCTACTTTTACAGTAGAGACTCGAGGTATGGCTGCAGTTAGAGCAGGAACTACTTCAGATGACTTTGCTATTAATGGGGTAAAAATCGGTAAAGTAGATTACAAAGATGGTGATGGAAACGGTGCTTTAGTTGCTGCAATCAATTCGGTTAAAGATACTACTGGAGTTGAAGCTTCAATCGATGCTAATGGACAACTTTTACTTACTTCAAGAGAAGGTAGAGGGATTAAAATCGATGGTAATATAGGTGGAGGTGCCTTTATCAATGCTGATATGAAAGAAAACTATGGCCGCTTGTCTTTAGTTAAAAATGATGGTAAAGATATTTTAATCAGCGGTAGCAATCTTTCTTCTGCAGGCTTTGGTGCAACTCAATTTATCTCTCAAGCTTCTGTTTCTTTAAGAGAATCAAAAGGAAGATTTGATGCTAATATCGCTGATGCTATGGGATTTGGTTCTGTAAATAAAGGAGTTATGTTAGCTGGAGTTTCTTCTGTTAGCGCTTATATGAGTAGTGCAGGAAGTGGATTTTCGGCAGGTTCAGGTTATTCTGTAGGTAGTGGTAAGAATTATTCTGCTGTACTTACTACTAATGCAATAACTATTTCAGCTGCTTCGCAACTTTCTGCGGTATATAATGTTTCTGCAGGTTCAGGTTTTTCTAGTCAAAGCGGACTTTCTCAGTTTGCAACTATGAAAACAACTGCTTTTGGAGTAAAAGATGAAACAGCAGGTGTTACCACACTTAAAGGTGCTATGGCTGTGATGGATATAGCTGAAACAGC
>NZ_MJXQ01000004.1:0-3254 GCF_001762865.1 Campylobacter sp. BCW_6468 | reverse complement strand
GCTGTTTCAGCTATATCCATCACAGCCATAGCACCTTTAAGTGTGGTAACACCTGCTGTTTCATCTTTTACTCCAAAAGCAGTTGTTTTCATAGTTGCAAACTGAGAAAGTCCGCTTTGACTAGAAAAACCTGAACCTGCAGAAACATTATATACCGCAGAAAGTTGCGAAGCAGCTGAAATAGTTATTGCATTAGTAGTAAGTACAGCAGAATAATTCTTACCACTACCTACAGAATAACCTGAACCTGCCGAAAATCCACTTCCTGCACTACTCATATAAGCGCTAACAGAAGAAACTCCAGCTAACATAACTCCTTTATTTACAGAACCAAATCCCATAGCATCAGCGATATTAGCATCAAATCTTCCTTTTGATTCTCTTAAAGAAACAGAAGCTTGAGAGATAAATTGAGTTGCACCAAAGCCTGCAGAAGAAAGATTGCTACCGCTGATTAAAATATCTTTACCATCATTTTTAACTAAAGACAAGCGGCCATAGTTTTCTTTCATATCAGCATTGATAAAGGCACCTCCACCTATATTACCATCGATTTTAATCCCTCTACCTTCTCTTGAAGTAAGTAAAAGTTGTCCATTAGCATCGATTGAAGCTTCAACTCCAGTAGTATCTTTAACCGAATTGATTGCAGCAACTAAAGCACCGTTTCCATCACCATCTTTGTAATCTACTTTACCGATTTTTACCCCATTAATAGCAAAGTCATCTGAAGTAGTTCCTGCTCTAACTGCAGCCATACCTCGAGTCTCTACTGTAAAAGTAGCTCTAACACCTGTTTTATCAGCATTTTTATTGATCTCATCTGCTAAGGCTCCAAGTCCTGTTCCAACTGAAGTTGAAATCACAACTTTTTGAAACTGAAAATCATCTATACCATTGTAATTTTTAAGAGTAAATTGCACTTCGCCACTAGTTGAAATTCTTCCTCCTGTTTCAAAGCGTGTTAAACCTATCTTAGAAGACTGGGTTGCTCCTATAGTAGCTTTTATAGTTTGATTTGAACTTGCGCCGATTTGAAATTCTTGATTGATAAAATTTCCACTTAAAAGTTGTTTACCGTTAAATGAAGTAGTATTTGCGATATTGTCAAGTTCTTCCATTAAACGGTTGATATCTGCTTGAAGCATAGTTCTTGTTTTTAAACTTTGTCCATCTTGAGCCGCTTGAGTTGCCTTAGTTTTGATTGTATCTAAGATTTTAAGTTGCTCATCCATAGCCTTATCAGCAGTTTGTAAGATACCTAAAGCATCGTTACCATTAGATATAGCTTGACCTAAAGTATTAGCTTGAGATCTTAAACTATCTGCTATCGCCATCCCTGAAGCATCATCTGCTGCGGAGTTGATTCTAAGACCTGAACTAAGTCTGCTTAAAGACTTATCCAGTTCTCTAGCATTAACAACTGAATTTGCATGTGCGTTTAATGCACCGATGTTAGTGTTTATCCTAAAACCCATTTTAAATCCTTTCAAAATATTGCATCGAAAAGATTAAAGCAAAAAGTGTTCCAAGTTTTAGTTTAATTAAAAATTTTAGAGTTTAAAATAAAAAAGCCTAGCATTAAACTAGGCTTGGATTTGTATATATTACAGCTTTTTAAACTACTGTAGTAATCTTAAAACATTTTGTTGAACAGAATTAGCCTGTGCCATGGCATAAGAGCCGCTTTGAGCTAAGATATTTGCTTTAGAGTAGTTTGCACTCTCGGCTGCAAAGTCTACATCACGGATTTGCGATTCTGCTGCTTTAACGTTTACTTGAGTAACAGTGATGTTGTTTATAGTTGATGTAACTTGATTTTGCACCGAACCAATGTCGGCTCTGATTTGATCAAGATTTGTTATAGCTGTTTCAGCTATATCCATCACAGCCATAGCACCTTTAAGTGTGGTAACACCTGCTGTTTCATCTTTTACTCCAAAAGCAGTTGTTTTCATAGTTGCAAACTGAGAAAGTCCGCTTTGACTAGAAAAACCTGAACCTGCAGAAACATTATATACCGCAGAAAGTTGCGAAGCAGCTGAAATAGTTATTGCATTAGTAGTAAGTACAGCAGAATAATTCTTACCACTACCTACAGAATAACCTGAACCTGCCGAAAATCCACTTCCTGCACTACTCATATAAGCGCTAACAGAAGAAACTCCAGCTAACATAACTCCTTTATTTACAGAACCAAATCCCATAGCATCAGCGATATTAGCATCAAATCTTCCTTTTGATTCTCTTAAAGAAACAGAAGCTTGAGAGATAAATTGAGTTGCACCAAAGCCTGCAGAAGAAAGATTGCTACCGCTGATTAAAATATCTTTACCATCATTTTTAACTAAAGACAAGCGGCCATAGTTTTCTTTCATATCAGCATTGATAAAGGCACCTCCACCTATATTACCATCGATTTTAATCCCTCTACCTTCTCTTGAAGTAAGTAAAAGTTGTCCATTAGCATCGATTGAAGCTTCAACTCCAGTAGTATCTTTAACCGAATTGATTGCAGCAACTAAAGCACCGTTTCCATCACCATCTTTGTAATCTACTTTACCGATTTTTACCCCATTAATAGCAAAGTCATCTGAAGTAGTTCCTGCTCTAACTGCAGCCATACCTCGAGTCTCTACTGTAAAAGTAGCTCTAACACCTGTTTTATCAGCATTTTTATTGATCTCATCTGCTAAGGCTCCAAGTCCTGTTCCAACTGAAGTTGAAATCACAACTTTTTGAAACTGAAAATCATCTATACCATTGTAATTTTTAAGAGTAAATTGCACTTCGCCACTAGTTGAAATTCTTCCTCCTGTTTCAAAGCGTGTTAAACCTATCTTAGAAGACTGGGTTGCTCCTATAGTAGCTTTTATAGTTTGATTTGAACTTGCGCCGATTTGAAATTCTTGATTGATAAAATTTCCACTTAAAAGTTGTTTACCGTTAAATGAAGTAGTATTTGCGATATTGTCAAGTTCTTCCATTAAACGGTTGATATCTGCTTGAAGCATAGTTCTTGTTTTTAAACTTTGTCCATCTTGAGCCGCTTGAGTTGCCTTAGTTTTGATTGTATCTAAGATTTTAAGTTGCTCATCCATAGCCTTATCAGCAGTTTGTAAGATACCTAAAGCATCGTTACCATTAGATATAGCTTGACCTAAAGTATTAGCTTGAGATCTTAAACTATCTGCTATCGCCATCCCTGAAGCATCATCTGCTGCGGAGTTGATTCTAAGACCTGAACTAAGTCT
>NZ_MJXQ01000003.1:0-6832 GCF_001762865.1 Campylobacter sp. BCW_6468 | reverse complement strand
TTACTTCAATCTCACATTCATAATCATATTAGATAAAAAGATACTATCTTTATCAAAGTCTTTTGAGTTATATTCATTTTTTGATTGTATATTTTGCATAGTTTGCATTAAAGTTGAAAGATTATATAAACTTAAACTTTCTAATATATTTATGAGTTCTATCTTGCTTAAAGTATTAAAATCATTTAACAATCTAAGATAATTACTTATAATAGAAGAAGAATTTATATTATGAAATAAAATTTTATTTTTTATATCTTTTTTAATAAAAAATTGATTATTTTTTATATAAAAATAATTTCTAAAATGATTATTGCTTATTATTTGATTATAAAAACTTAAAAGACTTTCTTTGCTGTTTAAGTCTATAAAATTAAGATAAAAATTCTTTTCTTCTAAGGCTAATTTTAAAGCATTAAGATTTGCAAAAGAAGCATTAAGATTTTCATTATTTTTTAAAGCATAAACGATATTTTCTTGTTCTTGTTTTTGGGTAATAGCATATTGTAATAAAGGATTTTTATAATGTGTATTGCTATTGATTAAAACATTGATATAAAAAGCTTCTTTGCTTTTCTTAGTTAATTGAAGCAAAGATAAAAGTGTAGAAGGGATATAAAAAGAATCAAGCTTTAAATTTAAATACTTATCATAAGTATTTATATAAGTTAATTCTTGACTAAAATCCAAAGCTTGTTCTTTTAAATTTAAAAGCATTGTTCCACCTAATCCTAATAAAGCTAGATTTTTGAAATTCTCTAAAGCTTTTCTTTTTTCTAAATCGATTTGAAGTATTTTTTGCATTGTTCTTCCTTTCTTTTGTGGTTTACTCTTTTATATTATGCTCTTTAGCATAAGCTCTTATCTTAGCTCGAAGTTCTTGCGGAAAATTATATCTATAAATAGCAGGAATTCTTGGATCAAGAAGTTTATCAAGCTTATGTCTTTTATAATACCATTCTAGTTTTTCAGGGGTAAAATATCTTGGTGCATTAGGATAGCCTTGAGGAGGAGTTAGGGCTGCTAGTTTGGCAGTTAATATCATAGAATCTATTCTTAATTGTGCACTTTCTTCACTCCGATCATTTGGAATATCATAACCATAAGCATTAATCATACCATTAGAATACCCATCCATATAACGATCAAATTCTCTTCTGCTTTCATAAGTAGAATCTATATCCCTTGGATCTTTTATCTTACCTTCAACTATATCACTTCTTAAGGCTTTATACATACTTCCAAATTCATCTTCAGAAATTTGATATTCGTTATAATCAATCACCCAATCTACTCCCATAATCTCATCTATAAAAGGAAGCATACCAAATTCATCAGGTTTTAAAGTCTTAGCTAAGGTTTTAATCTCTTGTTCTCTTAAAGGATTTTTATGCACTCCTACTAAACCACTTCCTACAGCAATATCTGCATAACCATAAATAGCACCTAATAAATGAGGTTTATCTAATATACTACTTCCTCCACTTAGTTGTATATAAAGTATAGTAGCTTGTATAAATCTTGCATTAAAACCATTTTGAAACATATCATTAGCTAGGTATTTATAATCACCTAATATTCCTGCTGCCATACCCCATTCATTATGAAATAAACTTGATCTTAGATTATGTTTATTATCATCTACTATTTTATATAATTTTTCATATTTAGGATCTACATTTCCTTTTTCATCTACAGCTCCTATAGCTTCATAAGGTATATCTATAACAACACTTCTTATACCACTTCTTATAACTAAATATTTATATCTTTCTTTTTTAGTTTTTAAAGATTTATAATAAGCTTTTTCTGCTTTAGTCCAAGGAGCTATGCTTCCTTTGATAGGATCTTTTAAATAAATACTTTGCCAATCTTTAAATTCAAGTAAAGTAGATTTCTCCCCTGTGTGAAATTCAGGATCTAGGTATTGGGGTTGATAGTCTTTGTAGGGGGAGTTTCTTAATATACGATCAGCTTCAAACAAAGCTTTGGAATATTCTTGGGTGTATTTGCCTACTTCACGCCCATCTTTTCTTTTATCAAATATAATTTGATTTGTATTTTTATCAACTTCTAATATAAGTCCATTAGAAGTATAAATCTCGTAAATATCTTTATTACTGCTCATTATTTATCCTTTCATCCTATATATAAACCATCTTCCATGATTATAGTTGTAGCTAGTCTGCCTATGAATTTATTAGAATAATCTTGTATTTTATTAATATCATTAAAATCTTCTTTTTCTTTTCTTCTATTTCTTTCATTATCAACATATTCTTCATTTATCCCTCTATACATCACTTCTAAATTATGTTGTCCTATGGCTTCTAAATTTTCCATCAATCTTCTTGCCTTTTGCCTATCTTCTATGAACTTACCTTTTTCATCTTGAGTGGTATTATAAATCCCATTTGCATATTCATATAAAATTTGTATAGCATCATTATAAGCTAAGATAGGGTGTTGTTTTATCACTGGGTGTTGTGTTTTATATTCTTCTTTTCTTTGAAAATGCTCTAGCTTATATATATTACAATTTCTAAGTTCTATATTGTTTTTTTCAAAAAATTCCTTATCATTTAAGATATATTTGCCTTCATTGATTTTATCTTCCTTAAAAGCACTTCTTTTCTCATCTAAAATAATATAAGATAAAAGTCTTTTTAAGGCAAATTCTCTAGCTTCACTTGAAGTTGTAGCACAAGCAATACTAGGATAATAATTAAGCCCACCCGTGCATAATAAAGAACCAAAAATAAACTCAGATAAATCAAAACTCATAAATCTAGAATTTATCAATAAAGGATAGGTTAAGTATTCTTCTTTTTTTACAGCTAAAGGAAAATCATAGTTGTAAGTAAATTTTTCATACATTAGTTTTTCATATAAAATTTTCAATCTTTCATAATTTGTAGGTAAAAGTGTATCAATAAAAGATCCTGCTAAATTTTTTAATATATCCACGCTCAAGTCTTTACTCATTTTAATAGAAAAATCAATAGCTAATTGTTTTTTTACTTTTGATATCAAATGAATTTGCTTAGCTTTATCTAATCTTGAAAAACTCTTTGACTTTTTTAACTTACTTGCATATTCTAATTGATTAAAATAATAATAATTTGTTCCTATTTGATATAAAAAAAGCTTATTGAGTGATTTTTTACTTTTTGGATTAATTTTTATAAAACGCCCCTTAGGGCTAAGTGCATAAAATATCCCTAGTTCTTTAAAAAAATGTGCTTTAAAACTAGAAAATAATTTATTACCATAATACTTTTTATCTAAGCTTGAATCTATAAAAAATAAAATCATTTTTTTAAAAAAATCAGGCTGACTCATAAAAAATTCTGTAAAAGGAAAAAGTTGCTTAATGATATTAAAAAAAGTAATATCTATAGATAATTTTGCAAGTTCTTTATCAAGCATAATATCTTGAATGCTTTTATCTAAATCTTTTTTTGAAGGAAGAGTTTTGTCTGTTTGTATATTTTCTTCAAATTCAATCTCCTCATCAAAGCTTTCATTTAAGGTTTTTAAAAAATTTACATAAGTTTGATCTTCTTCTTCAAAATCATTTTCAAACATAGCTTTGGCTAATTCATCTAAATAAATAACTTCATCTTCTTTTTTATTTTTATTTAATTCTTTAGATAAAAAGATATAAATTTTTTTATCATTATCATAAAAATAAATATCATCAGGGATAAATAAGATATACTCATTAAAATAATTTGGTATTTTAATCCTTTGGTAATTAAGTGAAATATTTTTTTTATCACGCCCAGTATATGCCTGAAACAATTTATATCCCAAAGAATATTCTTGTGTAAAAGCTAAGTCTTTTTGTAAAACACACAAAGTCAAAGTCAATAAAATAACCGTTAAAGGTGAGTATTTCTTAAAATCTACATTTTCATATATTTTAAACATTAATGGTTTTGAGTTAAGATTGGATTGTGTTTGGTCATAGCGAGAATTGATATTATCTAAATAATTATTAAAAAGCTCGACATATTCTTTTACTTTTTCTTTTTCTTTTTCGCTAATTTCTTCAAGTTCTTTAGGCAATTTAAAAAAGCTATCAATATAAGCAAAATCTTGCTTAACTTTTTCATATTCTAATCGTTCGTTTATATGTTCTAATAAATAAAGTTTGACCCAAGAATATGTTTGATTATAAAAATTAAAATACCCTTTATATTTTTGATAAATCTGTCCATCAAGTTTCACAAAAGGACAAAGTTGCAATACATAATCATCTTCCTTTTTAACATCTCTTTCTATAAAATAAGAGCCATAATCTCTTTTACTAGGAAATTGCTCTTTTAACCCAAGTTTTTCATTTTTTGTAAGGGATTTTGGGCGATTTTTTATTATTGCTCCTAATTTTTTTTGATACAAGTCCTCACAAAGTCCTGCATTGTTAAGCTGTGGTGGATTAGTAATAAGCAAATAATTTTTACCCATTTTGGTTGTATTGATTTGATCAGTATTTTTTTTATCTAATATCATTTCTACTAGCATGGAAGAATTTAAATCAGGATATTCTGCATAAAAGAAATGATTGAGTTTAGAGATATTTAAATTGATTGCTTTTTTTAATGTTGTATCAAAATTATTTAAACTAGAATTCACTAAAAGTGTATTATCTAACTTTTCATTTTCAAATTTTAGATTATTTTCTAAAAAATTATCAAAAATACCTTGAAATTCTTCATCTAAAATAACTTTATAAAAACTATTTTTATAAAGACTAATAGAAGGTACATTAGAATAAGATGAAAAATCTAATAATACTTTATCATCTATAATTAATACATCAGATAAAATTTCTTCATTGCACAAAGCGATAATAGGATAAAGCTTACTAGTAATAAGCTCTAAAAGTGGATAAGCAAAATCATAATAATATTTTTGTTCCTTATACTCTTGATACTCAGAAGAAGAATTATAAGCTTCAAATAATGTATTTACAACAAAAACATAAGGATTTTTTTTGACTAAAGAGACAGGTTTTTTAAGATTGGTTACAGAATCTAATATATTGATAAAAAATTTTGCTATAGCTCTAATAATTTGCTTATATTCATCATCATTAGATTGAGCAATATTTTTTAAAAGTGTATTAAAAAGTGTATCTAGGGTAAGTTGTATCTTTGGTTTAATTTCTTGCTCAAAATAGTTAGATTCTTTGATATTTTTTAATAATATATTTAATTCTTTTTGAATTTCTTTTAAAAAATTTTCAATATTTTCTTCATTGTTTTCATCAATAATTTTATTGAGCGTTTTATTTTCATTTTGATTAATTGCATTATTTAAAAATTTTAAATTATTAAAGATAATTTTTTTAATGCTAGATAAATTTTTATCAGAGCTAAATTTTTGTTCTTTTGTGATTTCGTCTTTATTGGCTTGATTTAAATGTATGATTTTAAAAGTTTTTGTATTATCAATTTTAAAATTATCTTCAATAGTATGTAGTGTCTTATACAAAGAATTCTTAGCTTCTTTATATCCATCAAAATCACTACATATAAAAATAATTTTATTAGCATTTTTGGTAAGATTTTTTAACTCGATTTCTAAATTATGATTTGATGCAATTAAAGTAAAATTTTTTATTTTCATATTTTAACCCCATTTACCACCACAAATTTACAAACATAAAGCTCTTGTTTTCTATCTTCATCTTCTAAGATTTCATCTAGTCCTTGTGCGATTTGAAGTTTTAAATTTTGCATTTTTGCAGGAGCTAAAAAACTAAAATGATATTCGTTTAATTCTTTATTATCTTCTAAAGCATTTTTGATGATTTTATCATACTCATGTAGCTGTGTAAAATACCCTGCTCCTAAATCTTTATTTTCAAATTCCTTATAAGCACTTTTATAAACTTTAGCAATGTTTTTTGGGATAATAAAATAAAGTTTGATTAAATTAGTATCAAAGCTAAGATTTAGTTCTTTAAATTCATAATCTTTACTAAAGTCTTGTTTGAATTGATTAAGAATATTTATATCCTCTATATCTTTTAAATCTTTTAAATCTATATTAAATTCATTTAAAGCCTTATTTTGTTCTTTTTTTTCATTATTGATTAAAAGATTATAGATAGGTAAATTATCTTTTTGAAATCTATCACTTTTATAATGAAGTCTTATTATAGGTTCTTTTAACTCTATTTGATTTTTACTTTGTTCTCCTAAGCCCTCTTTAGGATCAAAGCTGTGATCAAATTTAAACTTAGTAGGAGTAAAGCTTACTTTTAAAGCAAAGCCTTTATCTGTTTTACAAGCTGAGATGAGTTCTTGTAAGATTACATATTCATTATTGACTTTCTTTTGAGATAAGGATCCTTTTACATTAACAACTTTAGTACAAGGAACACTTACACCTGCTATAGTATTAGGACAAGCTACTATACTAGAGTTTAATAAATCACTTTCTAGCATTATAGGCACACCATCATCTTTAAAAGTTTTTCCTTTGTTTGATTTAAGTATGACTTTGCCTCCATGGATACATTCTAGGTTTTGATTTTCTAAAAGAGCATGAAGTTTAGCTATAGCTTGTTTTTTATCTACTTGTGTGGTTTTTTGTTCTTTTAAAGTGTTTGAAATTAAGTCTTTATACTCTAAGCTTTGTTTGCTTAAACATTCTAATTTGATATTTAAAGAATTTTCTAATATAGAATAATTAAGCAAACAAAGTTCATCATTTTTATAAAAGATACTAAGTCTTCCTAAACCACTGCTTTCATCTTTAGGAGAAAAATAATAACTAGGTGTATCTTGTTTTATAGTATTATCTTGATCTAATTCTCCAA
>NZ_MJXQ01000002.1:0-6922 GCF_001762865.1 Campylobacter sp. BCW_6468 | reverse complement strand
ACTTCATCGTAAATATAGGCATAATCTTCATTAACCAATCTTCCTTTTTCATCTACATTAGCATAAGCATCATAGGGTATATCTATAACCACAGATCTTAATCCACTTCTTATTGCTAAATATTTATATCTTTCTCTTTTGGTTTTTAAAGAATGATAATAAGCTTTTTCTGCTTTAGTCCAAGGAGCTATAGCTCCTTTGATAGGATCTTTTAAATATATACTTTGCCATTCTTTAAATTCAACTAGAGTGGATTTTTGCCCTGTATAAAAGTTAGGATCTAGGTATTGGGGTTTATAGTCTTTGTAGGGGGAGTTTCGTTTAATGTCGTGTGCTTCAAACAAAGCTTTGGAATATTCTTCGGTATAGTTGCCTGTGGGCTTAACATTTTCTTTAAAGAGTATTTTATTGGTATCTTTTTCCACATCTAATGCTAATCCATTGGGTGTATAAATCTCATAAGTTTCACTCATTATCTATCCTTTCTTAATTTAACCCATATATAAACCATCTTCTATGATTATAGTAGTGGCTAGTCTGCCTATGAAATTAGGCGGTAATTTTTGGGATTGTTTGTTTTTAGTTACACTTTCTATATCCTCCTCGTTTCCTTCTTCATTGTCTTTGTTTTTCAAGCTTTCTTCATTTCCATTTATCCCCATATACATAGCCTTAAGATTGTTTTGTCCTATGATATTGAGTTTTTCTAGTAATCTTCTGGTTTTATTTTTATCTTCTATATATCTTCCTGTTTTATCTTTACTTGTATTGTAAATTCCATTAGCAAAATCTTGTAAAATTTGTAAAGCTTCATTGTAAGCATGAATAGGACTATCTTCATCTTTTTTAAAAGCACTAATTTGCTTTTCTTTATTTCTAAACTCTTTAAACAAAGGATGATTACAAGGAAGTTGATATATAGTGCATTTTTTAAGTTCTAAAGATTTTAACTCTTTAAAATAAAAAGTATAATCATCTATAATATATTTTTGTTCTTTTATATCCTCTAAAGCAGTTGCATTTCTTTTCTCATCAATAATCAAATAAGACAAAAGTCTTTTTAAAAGAAATTCTTTATTTTCTTCAAGCTTTGGTTTTATTTCATAATGAAAGGAAAAATGAGTGTCAAAAACTCCTGTGCAAAGATCTATGCCATAAAAAATTTTCTTTAAATCAAAGCTAATGAATTTCGAATTGATTGCAAAAGGATAAGTTATAAAATGATCTCTTATAACTGCTAAAGGAGAATCATCTTTAAAGGTGTAAAGCTGATAAACAATGCTTTCATATTGTTCTTGTAGGGCTTTAAAATTTGTTGGAAAGAGATAATTTAAAAAAATACCCACAAATTCTCCAGTCACAATAGAAGCAAGGTCAAGTTTATTTAGCTTAGCATAAGTATAAATAGTATATTTTTGAGTTTGTATATCTATGCTATGCATAAGAGCAATTTTAGATATATTGCTTTCTTGATTAGAGTATACAAATAATTGTTTCATATATTTATCACTCCAATAAATCTTAATTTGTTTTTCATTAAAGTATTCTTTTATCTTTGTGATAAATAGATTTAAACCGGATGTATTTTTTTGTATTATTAAATTGGATTTTATCTCTTGTGTTAAAATCATTTGGATTTTAGTATGAGTTAATTCTTTTTCTATTTGTTGCAAGTGTGCTTTTATTATTAAATTAGATTTTATGTGTATATGATATATACTATTCTTTTTTGGAGGTACAAAAATACCAAGCTGTTCTTTAAAAAATTCTTTAAATCCTTCTTTGTTTATTTTAATACAAGCTTGAATAACATATTCTATTGTTTTTAAAAAATTAAAATCCCACAACATTTGAGCTGTAAAGCTGATAAAAGGACTAGCACTTAATAAAATTTTTAACATTGCATAAGTAAATATTTCACTTGTTTTTTGTTCTTTTGCCTTATTTAAATATTCTTTTCCATACATCTGTTCCAAAAGCTTTGATAAATCTGATATTTGTTTCTCTATATCCATCCATGCAACAAAAGCTCGTTGCGTTTCTTCGTCTAAATTCATAAATTCTTTAATGCATTTTTGTTCATCTAAATAATACATTTGCTTTAATTTGATTATTTTTTTATCTAATGTATTTGTTGTATCTAAATCTTTTGATAATTCATTAAAAAAATCATCTATAGTTATCGAACTATCATTTTCCACAAAAGAATAATCTTTTTTGTCAAGTATTTTTAATAATTGCGATACAACTTCATATGCTGTAATATTTGTTGGCTCATTATTTACATATATTGGACATTCATCTGTCCATAAAACATAAGTTTTATCTAAGTATTTTATATATACAAAATTACTGCCTCCATATTTTTTCAAATCCAAATTGATATTTGGAAAAATAAGCTTAGCTTGATACAAGACAAATGAAATGAATAAACATTCCATTAAAGAATAGTTCCCAAATGAAGATTTATCCGATTTTTCAAAAAACTCTTTTTTCAAAAAAGTTAAATATTGATGAGCTATCTTCTTTTCTTTTTCTATGATGGATTCTTTGGCTTCGTTTTGTTTAAAGAATTTTTTGATATAAAAATAAGGAAGCCATTTTTTATCATTTATTTTTTTATTGTAGTCAATATAAGCTAAAATGTTTATTCGTTCGCAATGTCGTAAATTTTCCGTCTTTTTTACTATTTCTATCATTGGCTCATTTTCTGATATTGCTAATTTTTCTTTAGCTGTTTTTGCGAATTCTGGTAGCTTCTGCGGTGTAGCAACAAAATTTGTTAAATATTTATAAACCTTTTGCATATCTTCATAAGCTTTTTTACTATTCTCATAAGCTTCTTTGGATATTTTCACAAAAGGGCTTAATTGTAAAATATAAGGTTCATTTTCATCTTGTGGCATTTCTATGCTATATTCGCTATAATCTCTTGTGCTGTCATAAGTTTTTTTTGAAGTATCAATATTTTTTTTAATTCTTCTGTATTTATCTTGTATATTATAGTTGGCGATTTCTTGAGTTAAACTTTCACTAAGTCCTGCATTGTATTTATTGGGGATATTTGAAATAATCAAATAATTTTTACTCATTTTAGTTGTATTTAAATCTATTTGTGCATTTTGATTTTTTTGTGCGAAAAATTCAGCTAGTTTACTTGAGTTAAAATTTGGACTTTCTATATAGGAAAAATAAATAAATTGTTTAATATCTTCTTGCAAATTCTTTAAAATAGCATTGTTTTTTAAATACAAATTAGATAATTTTTGCGTTGAAATGAAAGCGGGTAAATTGCTCGATTTTGAATCATTGGGTGTATTTTTATACCCCTTGTCTTTTTGTTCTGGGTTTAAAAAGATTTCACTAAAAATATTTTCAATGCTTTTTATTTCTTCGCTTAAAGTGATTTTATAAGCCAAATTCGAAGCGATATTGCTTTCATCGCTTCCAAGATATAATCCAAAACCACTTAAATCAATAATTTCTTTTTTATCAATAATTAAAACACAAGATAACAAGCGAGAATTAATATAATGAATAAACATAGCACATCTAGTGGCTAAAAATGCGGCTAAAGGCGTTAAAAGTGTGCCATAATCTCTTTGAGCAAATTCATAATACTCGCTTGCAGAACCCATTAAAGAAAATAAACCAGCAGCCAAAATAGCTAATCCTGCCCCACCTGTAAGAACAGCTACCACTGTGGCTATTGCAACACCCGCTATAGCACTTAGTATGATTTTAATTTTTTCATATTCTTTTTCTTCGGCAAGTTTTTTAATGTGTTCTAACAACTCATTGATAAATTTTTCATAAGTATTTTTTAAAGTGGGACTTATGCTATTTTTGAAAAAATCCGATTCTATGACATTTCCAATCTTTTCTAAAACTTTTTTCTTAAAATCATCAAATTTCTCACTGTTTATATTATCAGGATCAATGTTTTCGATTAACTCGTCTAAGGTTGTTATATCTTCAGAATCTTTAGCTAGTTCTTTTAAAGTATTGATAAATTCGATACAAAGATTATTTTTATCTGTATGATAAAAAAGATTCAAATCTTTATCTTGTTTCTTGTCTTGAATTTCTTCTTCTAAGTCTTCTAAATAAACTTTAGTACAAATTTCACTGCTTGATAAATCTTTTAAATTTACATTTTGTCCAGCATCAAGCTCATTAAGGGTATGGATATTTATTTCTATATTATTGTGATTATCACAAGTTTGTTTTAAAATTTCTAGTATTTCCATAGTCAATATTTGATTTTTAGATAGCATTTTTCTTTGATGAAAATCAATATTTTTTAATATAGCGTGTAAAATAGAAAAATTAGGATAAATAAAATCAATCTGTTTAACTTCTTTATTGTTGATTGTTAAATTTTTAATAGTTTGAATTAACTCTGTTTTAGAACTTATAAACATAAAAGATTCCTTATATAAAGCATTATTATATCATTTTTTATTTGCTAATATTTTTTGTCTCTATTAATCTCTCCTATCCATCTAAGCACATTGCCCTTATCATCAATCTCTACTTCTAAATCTTTGTATTTGTTGTAAAATTTAGGAGCTAAGATTTCTTGGAAGTATTTTGTGCCTTTTGGGGTTGTTGCTATCCAGATATTGTATTGTGACCAATATTGTGGTGTATCCCAAGAAACATCATTTAAAATAAGACTATATCCACCCTCGTCTAATGTTTCAGGATCGTCCAAATCTCTAATAAATTTGTCTTGATAAAAGAAATTATCTCTAAAATATATCCAAGCTTGATATTTATCTTCTTTATAATAAGATAAGTTTGAGGGATAATCTATTTTATTTCTATCTTCATCACAATAAGATCCAAAATCTATATAACCTGCTAGAAAAAGTTGCCCCAAGACATTAATATATTCACTTATATAGGTAGGTTTGGGTGTATTTAAATAAAATGGACTGCTAATATTATCGATGCCGTAAGTATCTAATAAAATTAAATTATTACATTCCCACCTTGAGACACCCATGCTTTTTCCACAAATAAGCAAAATATAATATTCAAATAGTTCTAAAATACCGACCTTATCTTTTAAATGAGATGATATAATTAAAGTTGGATTAGCATAATCATTCTCTAAAAGCTGGGTTTTTTTCCATATATCAAAATCTATATCAGGAAAAAAAATAGCACACTTTTCGTTTTCATCCCATTTTATATACCTATATTTCATTTTTTATCCCATTTTCTATATGTATTGTTTTAAGATTTCCTCTTGGCTTATTGGAATTTATCTCTATGGTCTCACCCCCGCTTTTAGAAGTTTTCTTATATTGTATAATAGTTTGATCATCTAGTTTTCTCATATAAATCGGCTGTCCGTATTTTTTATCTACTTTATTTTCAAACTCTTCAGAATTTTTAGTTAACTTTTTCCATAATTTGTCTAATTCCTCTTTATTTTCAACTATTCTCCTGCGTTTATCTCGAACATTTTTTGGCAGTTTATCTACTATCTGCAACACTTCATCTTTAGTCAATGTTCTGGGTTTTAAATACTCAGTATCTTTAAAAAATTGCTTTATCCCTCTTAAAGCCGGAACAAATGTATAACTCACATCTTCCAAAGGTTTATCATTGAGTTCTAATTGACTAGGAAATACTATCTCAATAAACTCCCCACTGCCATCTTGTGTTTGTATTCTTATAACATTATCAGGGATAATTTCTTGAGTATTGTTTTCACTAACCCCATTTACCACCACAAATTTACAAACATAAAGCTCTTGTTTTCTATCTTCATCTTCTAAGATTTCATCTAGTCCTTGTGCGATTTGAAGTTTTAAATTTTGCATTTTTGCAGGAGCTAAAAAACTAAAATGATATTCGTTTAATTCTTTATTATCTTCTAAAGCATTTTTGATGATTTTATCATACTCATGTAGCTGTGTAAAATACCCTGCTCCTAAATCTTTATTTTCAAATTCCTTATAAGCACTTTTATAAACTTTAGCAATGTTTTTTGGGATAATAAAATAAAGTTTGATTAAATTAGTATCAAAGCTAAGATTTAGTTCTTTAAATTCATAATCTTTACTAAAGTCTTGTTTGAATTGATTAAGAATATTTATATCCTCTATATCTTTTAAATCTTTTAAATCTATATTAAATTCATTTAAAGCCTTATTTTGTTCTTTTTTTTCATTATTGATTAAAAGATTATAGATAGGTAAATTATCTTTTTGAAATCTATCACTTTTATAATGAAGTCTTATTATAGGTTCTTTTAACTCTATTTGATTTTTACTTTGTTCTCCTAAGCCCTCTTTAGGATCAAAGCTGTGATCAAATTTAAACTTAGTAGGAGTAAAGCTTACTTTTAAAGCAAAGCCTTTATCTGTTTTACAAGCTGAGATGAGTTCTTGTAAGATTACATATTCATTATTGACTTTCTTTTGAGATAAGGATCCTTTTACATTAACAACTTTAGTACAAGGAACACTTACACCTGCTATAGTATTAGGACAAGCTACTATACTAGAGTTTAATAAATCACTTTCTAGCATTATAGGCACACCATCATCTTTAAAAGTTTTTCCTTTGTTTGATTTAAGTATGACTTTGCCTCCATGGATACATTCTAGGTTTTGATTTTCTAAAAGAGCATGAAGTTTAGCTATAGCTTGTTTTTTATCTACTTGTGTGGTTTTTTGTTCTTTTAAAGTGTTTGAAATTAAGTCTTTATACTCTAAGCTTTGTTTGCTTAAACATTCTAATTTGATATTTAAAGAATTTTCTAATATAGAATAATTAAGCAAACAAAGTTCATCATTTTTATAAAAGATACTAAGTCTTCCTAAACCACTGCTTTCATCTTTAGGAGAAAAATAATAACTAGGTGTATCTTGTTTTATAGTATTATCTTGATCTAATTCTCCAA
>NZ_MJXQ01000001.1:0-11259 GCF_001762865.1 Campylobacter sp. BCW_6468 | reverse complement strand
ACCTAAGATAAGTTCAAATTTACTTGATTTAATTTCTTTTAAACTTTCTTTTAAAAGAATATTACTTAAAGCCTCAATGTTTTTGTTAAAGAGTTCTTTTTGGGTAGGGGTGAAGATCATCATAAGCCCCATCCATCATCTACCACTAAGGTTTGCCCTGTGATAAATCTACTCTCATCACTAAGCAAAAACACCAAAGTTCCACATATATCATCAGCATCTAACATACCCTTGCTTGCACAACATTTTCTATAAGCTTTTAAAAAAAGTTCATTTTGATTATCTAAAATTCCTCCACTTGCTAGGGTATTAACGCGTATGTTTTGATTAAAAAGCTCTTTAGCTAGCCAAGAGCTCATGTGATTAATCCCTGCTTTTATCACACTGTATTCTAAAGAGCTTTGCATGGAAGTGCCTTCATAGTTTTCAAATTTTGGCGCATAAACTCCCATGATGGAGCTAAGATTGATGATATTACCATAGCCTTGTTGTTTAAAAAATTTCACAAATTCTTGAGCGGCTAGCATAAAGCCTGCTAAATGTAAATTTAAACTTTCACAAATTTGTTCGTATTTGAGTTCATAATAAGGCGTTTTACCCCAATCTTTGCCAAAAGGATAGCTTGAGTTAACAAAAGCATCGATTTTGCCGTATCTTTCTTGACTTTTTTGAAGGGCGGTTTGTAAGCTTTCTTGTTTAGTGATATCAAGTTCTAAGCTTAAAAGTTTTGTTTTAAAATTTGTTTCTAAATTTTCTTGCAATTTATTTAAGCGTTCTTTGTTGATATCTGCGAGTATAGGGATACCTTTGCTAAGAAGTATTTTTTGACAAAGCGCTTTACCTATACGCCCACAAGCTCCTGCTACAAAGATGATTTTATTTTCAAGCATTAAAAATCCTTTGACGATAAATTTTTTAAAGAGATTAAAAACTCTACGATTTTAAAATCAAGCTCGCTATCAATATCAAAAGCTGTGCTTTCATCCATTACAAAAAGCCCTGTGTTTTTGCCAAAAACACTATCATTTTCTAAAAGATAATCCCTTTTAAAGATATAAATACTAGCGTTCATATCATAGCATTTTGGGGCACTTTGGCGAGTGGTAAAATTTCCTTCTTTGGATTTTACTACCTTGTTATTTTGTATTTCTACGAGGTTAAAATAAGGATTGCGTCTAGCGGGAACTGCGGTGATAAGATTGGAATTATCATTTTCAACAAAACTTTCATAAGCTTTTTTTATATCAAGGCTTGAGCGAAGCGGGGCTGAAGCATCTAAGTCTATGAGAGTTTCAAAACGCATTTTAAAATGCTCTTCACTTCTTAGCAAGGCATCACGCATGACAGGAAATTTTGCAGCCCGATCATTGGCAAGATGAGCTTCTCTTTTGAAAAAAACTTCAGCGCCATATTTTTGGGCTACACTTGCGATTTCATCACTATCAGTACTTATGACTATGTGTTTAAAAAGCTTTGAATTTTGAGCTTGTATGATGCTATAAGCTATCATTTCAAGTTCGTTAATCTTTCTAATATTTTTGTTTTTAACGCCTTTGCTACCACCCCTAGCACAAATAGTACATAAAATTTCAGCCATTTTTTTTCCTTACTTCATCACAAATTTCAAGCACTTTTAAAGCCTGCTTAAGATCGCAAAGTTCTTTGTCTTTTTCAAAGACTGCATGATGTAAATTTTGAAGGGTTTTTATCGTATCATTTTCAAAATTTAAGATTTTTTGACTTTGATTTTTGTGATAAATTTCGATTTTATTGTTTATCAAATCGGCTTTAAAGCTTTTTTCTAAAGTATGGATGATAATTTCTCTTTTGTTAAATTTAGAAAAATAGTCTAGTTCTATATGAATTTTAGCTTTTTGTGAATTTTTTAAAACCAAAAAGGCAAAATCATCGCTTGTTATGTCAAGCTCTGAAATTTTAGCATTTTGGGAGTATATAAGCTCTAAGTTTCCAAAAAGAAAAAAGGCTAGATCGATTTCATGAGAAAGATCGAGTAAAACCCCACCACCTAGCTCTTTTTTAGCGCTGTAATTTTGCCTGTAGTCTAAAGCCCTCCAATGGGGCAAATAAGAATTACAAACCAAACTAGCAAAATAAATTTTTTCACCTTTTAAAAGTTTTTTTAAAGCTACAATCACAGGATGAAAACGCAGTAAATACGCTACATAAATGTGATTTTTTGAGCTTGTAAAATTTTGCACCTTTTCAAATAAAGGTTTTTCTACGAGTATGATTTTATCTTTTACAAGCTCATTTAAAGCTTTTAAGGTGTTAAAATGCTCTGTGGTGATATTTGCGATGATAAAAAGATCAAATTCATTTAAATGACATTCTTTTAAGGAACAATAGATTTGAGTTTTTTCAAACTCTTCTTTTTTAGCACTTAAAGAAAGCAAACTTACTTCATACTTTAAATTTTTTAAGGCTAAAAAATGCTTTTTTCCTATGCTTCCAAAGCCTATGATTAAGACTTTCATTTAAAATCCTCATTGGCTTTTAAAAACTCATCTGGCCTTCCAATGTCGATCCAATAATCATTGATGATATAGGTATTTACCTTACCTTTTTGTAGAGCGAGTTTGATGAGTTCTGGCATATCTAGGTATTCATTTTTAGCAATTAAATTTAAAATTTCATTTTCAAGTACATAAATCCCCGCACTTACTAGGAATTTTTGTGTAGGTTTTTCTTCTATATTTTCTATAAAACCTTGTTTTTGAGTGATCACTCCATAAGGAATTTGTTGCTCAAACTCACGCACGCAAACGCTCATTAAAGCTTTTGATTTTTTATGCGCTTTTAAAAGATCATTAAAATCAAGCTCGGTTAAAATGTCTGCATTCATAACGATAAAACTTTCTTTAAATTCTTGTTTTATAAGGCTTAAAGCCCCTGCTGTACCTAGTTTTTTACGCTCTTTAATATAAGAAATTTTAACCCCAAATTTTTGCCCTTTTTGAAAATAATCTTCTATGATTTGTTTTTTATAATTCACACAAAAGATAAAAATTTCAAAATTTTGATTTTTAAGTCTTTGGACTATGCTTTCTAAAATAGGTTTTTTGCCTACTTTTAACATAGGTTTTGGAGTATCTTTAGTCAGCTCTTTTAAGCGAGAGCCTAAGCCTCCAGCCATGATGATAATGGAGTTTGGATTGGTTTTTAAAAGCGATGAGACAGATTTTATGGAAAGAATTTGCCCTTTTTCATCTAAAACAGGAAAATCATAAATATCGGTTTTGGCAGAAAGTTTTAAAAGTTCTTCTTTGCTTGTGTTTTCTTTTATGGTGATGGGATTTTTAGTGTAAATATCCTTGATACTATCTTTTAAAGTTTTGCCGCTAATTAAAGCTTTTCTGATGTTTGAATCGCTAATGACTCCTAAAAATTTATCCTTTTTATCAACTATAATGCCTAGTCTAACGCGTTCTTGCCCGACTATTTTTAAAGCTTCTTTTATGCTAGAATCAGGGGTGAGTTTGAGTTTGTCTATATCCACACTAAGCCTTATAAATCGATGAAATTTTTATGTAAAATTGTATCTAAATTTACATTTTTTAGGCAAGTTTTTATGAATTTATTGGGATTTTTATCATTATCATAAGGGTTTTTAAAATTTTTTAAATTTTGTTTAAATTCTTTGCTTTCTAATTTTTCAAAAGCTTGATCAAGATCGTTGATTTCGGAATCAATGATATTTTGAGTTCTTAAACGCCCTTTTTGTCTATCGCCTATATTAATGCAAGGAGTTTTAAAAAAAGGACTTTCACTAATACCACTTGAAGAATTGCCTATCATGGCCTTGGCTATTTTCATAAGACTTAGGTATTTTTGTGAGCCAAGATTATCAAAAAGTTTAGCCTTGTGTGAGTTTTTTTGGCAGTAATTTTGCAAAATTTCATTGATTAAAAGTCCATTTTCATCGGCATTTGCTTTGGTAAAAATCAAACTTGCATTTTTAAGGGTGTCAAGTTTTTTAAGTAAGGTTTTAATCTCTTTTTGAGTATTTTTTACATTTAAGGTTAAAGGATGATAAGTGATTAAGTAAAGTTCTTTATCTAGTTTCATTTCTAAGGTTTTTTCTAAATCTTTTTTGTTTAAAAAATTCATATTTTTTATGATAGTAGAAGCTAAAGAACCTATATTAAAAACCCTTTTTTCTTCTTCTCCAAGTTGCAAAAGCCTTTTTTTATAAATTTCATGACTTACAAAATGTAAATGTGACATTTTTGAAATGCTGTGTCTTATACTATCATCGATAGCCCCTAAAGTAAGCTCCCCGCCACATAAATGCACTAAAGGTATGTGCATCAATAGACATACACTTGCTACGCTAAGCATTTCATAACGATCGCCTAAAATGACCACCATATCAGGCTTTAAGTCTTTAAAAGCATCGCTAAAAGTACTAAAAGCTAAACTCATACTTTTACAAAGGCTTATTTTATCATCGTTTGCAAGCAGGATAGGGATTTTTTTAGTTATTTTAAATTCTTTTTCTATTTCTTTATAAGTGAGTCCAAACTCAGGGCTTAAATGTGCCCCTGTAGCGATGATTTGAAGGCTTAGATCTTTATCGTTTTGAATTTCATGACATAAATTTCTTAAAAGATACCATTCAGCCCTTGTTGCACTGACTATACAAATTTTTCTTTTACTCACAGATAAGCTCATCTTCTTTGTAGTTTTTTGTAGCAATTTTACCTAAAAACTCTTCATATCTCATAGCACTTATACCATTTGCTGGGCGTTTGGTAGTAAGATTTTCTTCGTTAAAAATTTCTCCTTTTTGTATATCTTTTTTAGCGACTAAACTTTTTCTTACTATGTTGATATTTTTTCTTTCGCTTTTGCTTGCTTTTTTTATGCCATCACCCATAGCCTTTTGTATTTGTCTTATTTGAGTACAAAGCGTTTTTAGTTCATGAGGTTCTAGGCTTGCTTTATGATCAGGCCCTGACATATTTTTGTCTAGAGTAAAATGCTTTTCTATTACACAAGCTCCCAAGGCAACTGCAGCTAGAGAAATGTGTATGCCTTGAGTGTGATCAGAATAACCCACATCAAGCTTAAAAGCGTCTTTTAAGCTTTGCATGGCTTTAAGATTGACTTCATTAAAAGGGGCAGGGTATTCTGTAGTGCAGTGTAAAAGAGTGATATTTTGGCGTTTAGCGCCATTTTTACAAAGCATATTTAAAGCTTCTTCTATCTCGCCTAAATTTGCCATACCTGTTGAAAGTATGATTTTTTTATTAAGCTTTGCAATTTTTTTAAGATAGGGTAGATTGGTGATTTCTCCGCTTGGAATTTTAAAGATTTTTAAGCCTAACTCATTTAAAAGATCTACACTTTCAAGATCAAAAGGAGTAGAAAGAAAGGCAATATTGCATTTTTTTGCGTGTAAGATAAGCTCTTTATGAGCTTTAATATCGAGTTCGAGTTTTTGTACCATTTGAAGCTGACTCTCATCACTAGCTGTGGTTTTAAGCTGATAGGGTGCTTTTTTAGCCTTTGTGCTGATACAGTTTTTGGCTTTAAAACTTTGAAATTTAACAAAATCAGCGCCTGAATCTGCTGCGATTTCTATTAACTTTTTAGCTAAATTTAAATCACCATTGTGATTAACTCCTGCTTCTGCGATGATGAGGGTTTTTTTCATAGTTTTGCCTTTATTTTGCCTTAAAATAAAGGCAAAATTTTATTTTTTAATACCTATATAAACATAATGGTGTGCTGATCCTTCAAAATTATAAAAATTAATAGGATCATAATCTCCTAGAAATAAAGTTTCAAAAGGTTGAAAAAGATTTTCTAGATCTTCGACTTTATCGATGAAATGTATAAAACTCGTTTCGTTTAGTCTACCTTTGATTTCAACTTTACTCAAGCCATTTTTTTCTTCTTTTTGGCTGTGGGAGAAATAATAATTTTTCTTGCTCATCATTGTAGCAAAAAGTATTCCACCTGTGTTTAAAAGTTCGTAAAATTCTAAAATATTTTGTTTAAGTTCTTTTAGAGGTATGTAGTAAAGACTTTGATTTGCAAAGATAATATCCATATTTTCATCAAAAAGTCCTTTGATGCTAGAATTTGGTTCTATAATTTTACAATACCCCCCCCCCGCTAATATTTTGCTCCCAAATTTCTTTTAAACTTGGAACTATATCTATTCCAAAAGTTTTAAACCCTTTGCTTTGAAAATACGCTGAATGTACACCATTGCCACAACCAAAATCAAGTAAATTTCCATTTATTTTATTTAGTTTGTATTTTAAAATTCTTTCATAAAAACGTACTACATGACCATCTGGAAAAAGTAATCCGTATCCATTTTCATTATATTTCATTGTATAAGCTTCTAATGAGTTTTGCATTTTTTTCCTTTATATTTTTATTGTAATTTGTTTTTTAATTTAAATTCTCCAAAATCATTTTTATAAAATAAATCCATATTGTAATGTTTTTCTACTATTTTCCAAAATGTAGTTTTACTAATACCTATGAAATTGCAAAAATCTTCAACGCATTTATTGTCAAGCTTATGATCTCTTTTTTGCACAAGTTCAATAGCTTCTTTTCTGCTTAAAAGTCCATAACGCACGAAACGAGCTGCGTAATCACTCGCACAAGCATGACCAAATTTAGGGTATTTCATCCAAGCGTGTAGGATATAGCCTATACTATCAACTTGATCAAAATTTTCTGCACACATTGTTCTATCCCATTCGCCTTCTAGATCAGTAAAACCACGACTTTTAGCAAAAATATAATTGCTATAAGAATTCCATTTTACAAAATAACTTAGATAGATAGGGTTAAGTTTATCGAGTTTATCTTTGTTTGGATTGAAAAAGAGTTGCAAATTTTCTTCTTTGATTTCATCATCTATAAATTCATTTATATTTAAATCACTAGCTACACCATTTAAAAATATTTCTTTAGCGCTAGGAGTTTCTTCGGTATCACTACCTCCATATTCATAACTAACATTTTCTCCATAAACCAATAAAGGTGTATTAAATTTTAAAGCCATAGCAAAAGGATAGCTGTAAATCAGTCTATCAATAAACCAAGTGGGTTTTCCATATTTTTCAAAGGTTTTTAGCATAACTTTTTTTTGAGTTTTGATATCAGGCTTTAAGCTAATAATATGACAACCAAAAGTTTCACTTAAATTTTTAAGATTTTTCTTACCTGCTTCAGTCATGGTGAAATTATCTTCAACGCTAAAAAGAATAGGATTCATTCCAAGTTTTTCTTTCATGATATGCACTTGAAAATGCGAATCTTTACCTCCACTTACGGCAATAGCGCAATCATATTCAAATTTTCCATTCATTCTGCGGTATTTATCGCATAAGGCTTCAAGCTCTTTAAATCTTGCTTTATAATCAATATTTTCTTTATTTTTATGATTGATGCAAGCTGAACAGATATTTTTACCTTCTTTATCTTTTGTAAAATTAATACCAGGTCTAGTATTTGGCATCACGCAGTGATCACAATAAATCATTCCCCATCCCTTCAATATTAATAAAAATATTAGATTATATAAAATATTAAATTAATATTTGCTTATTTTATAAAATATCACTTATGTTTGTTTTATTTTTCTACCTAAAATTCCTTTTTATAAGGCCTTTTTAAAGATTTTTGGATGGTAAAAATTTTCATCATCTTCTTTTAAATTCTTACAAATTTTATTACAAAGTTCTATGCCTATAGTGTCGATAATATTTAACAAATTTCTTTTTTCATAAAGCAAATCATAAACTGTTTGACATTCTTTGAAATTATAATCGTATTTTTCTATAATTTTAAAAAATGATGAAATTTCATTGAACAAAAGTAAATTTGCCAAAGCTCCTCGATTGCCTTTACTGCAAATGATATGAAATCCTAATTTTTTAAGATCTTTCAATGGGGTAAATCGTTCTAAATTAGAATCACAAAGTTCTATTAATTTGATATAAATAGTATTGAAAAAATGTATAAAATCGCAGTTTAAATCATCCATACTCAAAGAACTTGAATTCGAAAAAACTATATTATTATTGTCTCTAAGAATTTGCATGATTTCTTTTTTTAAATTTAAATCTTCATTTAAGCTTTCTATAGTCAAGCTATTTTTAAGATCTTCTATATGTTGGTAAATGTTTATTTTTCCGGCGTTAAAATTAGAAAAATCTATTTTTCTTTGTAGAAGTTTTATTTGTTTTTCAAATTCGTATATATTGAGCTTGCTTTTATTATAAACACCTATTTCATGGCCTAACAAATAAAATAAAGCACTTATTTGCTTACCCATTAAACCAAAGTCTATGATATTAGTTTTTTTCATTGTTTTTTTCTTGTTTTAATTATATTTTTATGAAAAATAAGTTGATTGGATGTGTAGTTTTGCTAATAATACTACCTGCGCTTACTATGCAGTTATCTTCTAAGTTTACGCAAGGCAACGGGCTAACTCTAGTAGCTAAAAAACAATTTTTTCCTATGCTTGAATTTCCATTAAGTGTAGCATAAGGGCTTAAAATACTTCCTTCTCCTACCTTACAACCATGAGCTATGCTTGAATAAATATTACAAAGCACAAAATCTCCTATATTTGAATTAGCATTAATGGTTACAAAAGGACACACTATAACCCCTTGTCCTATTTTAGCTTCTTTTGAAACAAAAGATTGAGGATGTATAAAAGTGATAAAATTACATGATTTTTTTGAAAGTTTTACAAGGATTTTTTTTCTTAAATTGATTTGTCCTACACCTAAAGCAAAAGATGCTTTTTGAATCAACTTTTTATCGAAGTTATCTTCATTGCCTAGATATTTTAAGTCAAAAAAATATTTTCTTGTATATCAATATAGCCTATAATTTCGTAATTTGCATCTTTTAAATAAGAATAAAGCTCTCTAGCAAAGCCACCCGCTCCTATGATGATGACATTTTTCACGCACTTCTCCTAAAAGAAGAAGTAAAAAAATCAAATCCCCCCCCCCGCTACTCTCATATTTTTTCTTATTAAAATTTTTTTAATGCTTTGAATTAAATTTTGCAACGCATCATTCCTTTTTATTTGCTATTCTAACGCTACTAGGTAAATTAACCAAACGTTTTTCTAAATTTTTAGTGTTTATAAGCTCATTGCTTTGACAGTTTTGAAAAGCTTTTAAACTCGGTAAGCTTTTCCATATAGGACGGACGAAAATATTATTTTTCAAGCATTCTTCTAAAAAGATATTTCTTAAATTTTCATCTTTAAAAAGCAAGGTATTGAGCCAAAAATTGCTTTTTTCATTGCTTTTTTCATCGATAAATTTACATTTATCGTGATTTTTAAAAAAATCCTTGTAAATTTTAGCAAGTTCTCTTTTGTTTTCTAAAAAAAGTTCTAAATTTTCAAGTCCTGCAAGCAAGATTGCTGCGTTTATATTGCAAAGACGGTAATTATAAGCTATCCTATCATGATCGTATTCGTAAGGATGGGGGATTTTAGCTGTGGTGCTAAGGTGTCTTGCAAGTTTAGCTAAATTTTCATCATCGCTTAATATCGCCCCACCGCATCCACCTGTGATGATTTTATTGCCATTAAAACTTAAAATTCCACACTTTCCAAAAGTGCCTAAGGCCTTGTTTTCATAGGTGCTTCCTAAGGCTTCTGCGGCATCTTCAATTAAAAGGATGTGGTATTTTTCACAAAGTTCTTTGATGGCTTTTATATGAGCGCTTAAACCAAAGGTGTGCATAATAACACAAGCTTTGATGAGTTTGTGTGTGGTTTTGTTATAGCTAAGATTATCTTTTTGATAAGTTTGATTTTCTAAAAAATGCTCTAAAGCCTTAGGACTTAAACTTAGAGTGTTTTCATCTATATCTAAAAAAACGGGTTTTGCACCTGTATAAGCGATAGCATTGGCCGTAGCGACAAAGCTTATGCTTTGAGTGATGACTTCGCAGTTTTCATCGATACCATTAGCTAGTAAAGCGATATGAAGGGCTGCTGTGCCTGTATTTGTAGCGATGACAAAGCGTGTTTTGGTTTTTTCTTTTAAAGCTTCTTCAAAACGCGTTACAAATTCTCCCACGCTTGAAACAAAACCGCTATCAATGCACTCTAAAAGATATTTTTTCTCATTGCCTATAAAACAAGGCTCATGTAGGGCGATACTTTCTTTATTAAAAAGACTTTTTATAAAAGAAATTTCTTTTTCAAACATTATAAAGCTCACTTTTATAATTTTCTAAATTTTCTTTAAAATACTCTATGCTTTGTCTCAAGCCTTCTTCTAGACTTATTTTGCTTTGCCAATTTGTAGCTTTTTTAAGCTTGTTTGCATCGCAACAAAGTCTAAAAACTTCGCTATTTTTAGGACGCAATCTTTGTTCATCTTGGATGATTTTTACTTTAGAATCTAAAATTTTTTGTATGAGATCAAGTACTTCTTGCATGGAGTATTCCACTCCTGAGCCTATATTATAAACTTCTCCAAAATGTTTTAAATTTAAAAGAGAGATAAAACCCTCGCAAGTATCTAGCACAAAATTTAAATCCCTTTTAGGGCTTAAATCTCCTAGTTTGATTTCCTTTGCTCCACTTAAAATTTGTGTGATGATGGTAGGTATGATAGCCCTTGCGCTTTGTCTTGGTCCATAGGTGTTAAAAGGGCGTGCAATATTGACATTTAAATTAAAAGAATTATAATAACTCAGCGCCATCATATCTGCAGCGATTTTGCTTGCAGAATAAGGGCTTTGAGGTTGCAAAGGGTGTTTTTCATCGATAGGCACATAAAAGGCCGTGCCATAAACTTCACTTGTTGAGGTGTGGATAAAATGCGAAATTTCGTTTTTTTTAGCTGCTTCGAGCATATTTAAAGTGCCATTGACATTGGTATCCACATAGCTTTGTGGGGCTGTGTAGGAGTAGGGGATAGCGATTAAAGCGCCAAGATGAAAGATCGCATCTATATTTTTGGTGATTTTTTCGCAAAAAAAACTGTCTCTTAAATCTCCACTTATAACTTCCATGTCTTTTAAAAAAGGACTTTTTTCTAAATGTCCCCAAAAATTAAAAGAATTATACTGACTTAAAGCTCTGACTTTAAAACCTTTTTTGACCAAACTTTCACAAAGATGAGAACCTATAAAACCATCAGCACCTGTAACTAAAATATTTCTCACCTTCTCACCCTTTCCATCCATTTATCTAATTTTCTTTCTTTAAGTTTTTCTTCTAAA